>NZ_JADEWL010000119.1 GCF_015207665.1 Plectonema cf. radiosum LEGE 06105 | reverse complement strand
GGGGTGATGGGGTGATGGAGTTAGGAGTTATGACCTTTAATCTTTGACCTTTAACCTATGACCAAATACTTTATTTCAATTTGCTTATTTACAACTTTAACTTTATTAAGTGCTTGTGGTTCTCCACGTATACTAAGTTACTCATTTGATAATGGTGGTAGCAGCCTTAATTCTGGTGCTTCCGAGTTAAATCCTCATATTTCCGGTCGATATATTGTTTATACGAGCGATCGCCGGGGTAGCCAAGATGTTTATATGTTCGATAGGATGACTCGTACCTTGATTAATTTACCTGGATTGAATTCCTTTGACGCGATCGCAAATCATCCATCGGCTTCTCAAGATGGTAGATACATTGTGTTTGCTGCTTCTGTGGAGGGAAGAAGTAATATTTTTCTGTACGATAAAGAAACTCGCCAATCGCGTAATTTAACAGGTAATTTGCAAGCAGAAGTCCGTAATCCCACAATTAGTGGTGATAGTAATAGAATTGCTTTTGAGTACACTTTAAACGGACAGTGGGATGTGTTGGTTTATGATCGTTTGGGAAGACGTTTGAATATACCCCAAGAACCACAATAAAATAATTCAGATTATTAAATTATATAAATATTAATGTAGATTAATGTAGAGACGTTGCAGTGCAACGTCTCCAATATTTTGTCAGGTAATAAGTCGGGTTTTGATGATGATTTTGTAGTGTTAAGAATACTTAGCTCGTAAAAACCAGACTTCTGTGATTATCATCGTAGTTTACTTACACATAGAATTAGTTTCGTTAACTTGAAGTCGAAAAAGAATAATTATTCCAATCAGCTACAGGTTTATAACCAATTTGTTGATATATTTTATTAGAAGTTGGGTTAGATAAATCGGTAAATAAAAAACAGAATTTATAACCTTTATCGAGCAAAGTTTGACTTAAAGCTGCCACACAAGCACCTGCATAACCTTGTTTCCGATGTTCCGGTGGTGTATAAACTGTATTGATTCCTGCACCATTAAGAGTAAAACGTCCGCTACTAGCAAGTGAAACCGGAATTTCATTTTCCCAAAAGTAAGTTATACCTTCTTGCAATCTCGTTTCAACCCAGCTTTCGCTATCCGATTCAATAGCACCTAATGCTTCTAAACAAAAAGCATCATGCCAAGATTTAAGAAGTTGTTTATCATTTTCTGTAGCTAATCTGAAATTACCTTTGGCTTGTAAAAGTAACTCTACTTTTTCTAATTTATAAATACGTAACTTCTCTTTTAATTGATAAGGTTTACCTGTCGATAAACACCATTTTTCTGCAAAAGCTTGTGCTTCAATTACAGGAGCATTTATATTCATTAGCGATTCTTTTTCTTGCTGTAAATCTTGAATAATAATATCTATTGCTGTTAAATCTTTTATTTTTGACAGCAACAAGTTATGAGCAACTGTCATCATTACTACTGCAATAATATTTCCATCTTGTTCTACTGCTGCTAAATAAGGTTTGATTTTACATCTGTCTGGATTATTAATTAATCTGTTGCTAACTCCCAACTGTAAATTATGTAATACTTCGTCATCTAATAGATAATTTTTTACTTTTGTATAAAATAGATTTGCATCTTCAAATTTATGTAGTTTCATAATTACATTTATCGTCATTTTTAGCTGTGGGGAATAACCCCAAGGACTGGGATTGCTTCACTCACTTCACTCTGTTCTATATGCGCTATCGCAATTACATTGTATAATTAACTATGCTTAAATACTTATAATCTTAATCACTTAATAGATATAGCACCCAGTATAACCTTACTAAAAGTATTTAGATTCGGGGTGGTTATTAAAATACTTGTCTAACTCTTCTAATAAAGAATCCAACCATCCTTTTCTGATGTTATGGGTTGGATTCCATTTTTCCCATTTATATTCGATATGTTCTGCACTAAGCGTTATTTCTCTTACTGTCTTTAGCCATCCCAAAAATATCACTTTTTTGCCATCCGTATCATTATATTCATAACGGAAATTTGGGTCTAATTTTACATCATTATGTAATATTCCAGTTTCTTGTTTTAATTCGTCGAATGCACATTTTAGTTCATTCTTGTTATGTACGTTTTCCATTTTACCTTTTGGTATATCGTATTCATTATTCTTAGATTTCTTAAGCAATAGAAAACTTCCTTGCTTTGTCATTAAGAAGACACCACAAGTTATTTTACTCATGAATTATTTACCTTTAGTGAATTAAGTATTCAAATTAATGAAAAAGCCTCGAAACTCTTACAGAGTATCAAAGATTCTTAATTCACAGAAGACATAATTAATACATAACCAAAAGTTTTTAAACTTAGAAAAATTAGACGTATTTATAATTAAATTCATACATCAAATCAACCCTACCTTTACGTAACATTGCGGGGTCTAATCTTTCTGTGGTATTGCAAGTCATTAACATCACTAATTTTTGCTGGATTTGAATTCCGGAATCATCAATTACACTTTGATACAAAGTTCCATCCAACAAGCTCAAAATATGCTCTGTCTTATTGCTATATTGCGCTACTTCACTAGCACGATTTTGTGCTAAATTATCAGCTTCATTGATTATGATACAAATCCGTTCTAAATAACTTGGTGGAACAAAATTAGAAATCGCATCGTGGTCTAAAATAAAAATTACATATCCCAAAGGTACAAGAATTTCTTTAGCAACTGCTTGAGTCCATACGCTTTTACCCGTACCAGGTTCACCATGTACCAATACTGCTAGTTGACTTTGAGTTAAAACCGCTTGCTGTACATTATCTGTAAAATCCTGAATATCTTGAGGAAAACTATTAATCGAAAACTGAGTACTAATTTTCCCTACACGACTTTGATATCCACTTAACATAACTGCTAAATCATAAGTCGATTTATTAATTAATGGGGTTAAATTTTGTGCCATCAAAGTATATTGTCTTCTTCCTCTTTCGTAAGGGTCAATTTGCAGCCAAACATCGTATTTAGACCAGTAAGCGTAAACAGTATTGATTACTTCTAAACGTTCCCAACTTTTAAATTTTTCGATAGGTAAATAAAAATCTCTTTCTAGATAATATTGGGTAATCAAGTCAGGAATTTCTAATAATGTCAGAACTCTAAATACTGTAATTTCTTGGAGTCTATTTAATAAATAATCAATGGGAATGCTACTACGGCTGACAAATTGAACTATTGGTGTTTCCGTACTCAAAATATCTTTATAACGATGGTCTGGTGTCAGTGGATCGGGAGTAATATAGTTCCAATATTTCTCAAATTCGTAACGAGTATCTTCTGAAGCCAAATTTATTAAATTAGCCCACCAAGCATAATGATTTCTTCCTATTGTCTGAGCAAGGCTGCTGGTTAAATTTAAGGTTTTTTGAGTTAATTCCTGAGAGTCACTAGATAATAGCTGCCACAAAAATTCCCAGTTTAATTCTCGATAAAAAGGTCTCCAACCGCAAGCAAGTAAGTTTTGACGATTGTTGTTGGTGCGAGAATTTTCTTGATGATCGAAATAATCAAATCCCATATTTTCAGATTTAAAGATGTTATGAGTATTCTGATACTACTTGAGGTTTTTGATTGAAAATTTTAACTTAAATAAAGGTCAGTTCGACAGTGAAAAATGAGCTTCCACTTCAGTCAGAAGTTTGCTCAAGAAGTCTGGTTTGATTTTTCAAACGCAAAGTAACGCTAAGTATATCGCAGAGTTTCGCAAAGGCAAAGAGGAAGGAAGAGAGAGAAATAAAGAAAAATCAACTAATTACGAATTAGGAATTATTAATGTAGTTCACTTCCACCTTTACGAAGTAGATATCTATCACTAATTAATTTTAAAGCTACTCTACCGATTTTTGGATGAGTTCGCTCACAAGCGGGTTGAATTACCACACCTTCCATCATGCAATCTGGAGAAAGTAGACTATTAATACCTATTACTGCCTTATAGCGTTGAATAGCTTGACGAATGTAAATTATTGCTGTTTTTTCGTCGTAGCAAATCAGATACCATAGCGCAACAGTTAAATGTGCCTGATGATTCCACTCACAATAGGGTAAAGTACAATTTTCAAACCGATTAATTAAGCTTTTAATATCAGCTTCTGTTTGGTAATTCTTAGTTCGACCGTTCATGATTTAATTTTACAAACGACACCCGCGTTCTAAATAATAAATTTGTTGAATTTTATCAATATATTCTGGCGGTTTGGTAATTTTAGCTTTTTGAGATTTAAAATCTAATTCGGAATTTTCGCTATATGATTTTTTCCAATATTGCCAACCTTCCCAAGATGGACGGTACACAGTAAATGAACGAATATACAACATATTTTTCTTTGCAATATCTTTTTCAATTGCCCTGCAATAGTCATATACTACATAAATACTACACTAAATACAACAGATTTCCTAAAAAAACGGAGAATAAATTTGGGATTTTTAATTTATTCTATAAATGAATTTGGGGGCTTTAGAGCAGTTGAGATTTTAAATTAAATTTTGAGTCTTTAATCTAAAATCAAAAATCCCAAATAACTAAGACAAACCAAGCAAGATATAAATAGACTTTTTCTTGATTGGATTGCCTAATTATTGTTAAATTGAAAGGTTTAGTCTATAACAACAGAAGCACTTTTATGAGCTTCTAACCATAGTTGGTGCAAGAAACATTCAGTACTATGGTTCATAGTTGTCACAAATCCACCGTTCATGCTCTGTGCGCTAACTGATAGCCAATAACCCCGTAGAGTAACTTCTACATACTCTGCGTCACAAGCATAAATATCTATGACTTCGCCGCTGTCATTTTGGTTTATTTGAGTACGTAGTTGTGCTAATCCTGGTAAATCAGCAGGAAGCAAAAAGCACGCAGTACTGGGTTCAACACACAAACTTTGACCGACTCGCAAACTTAATATGCAAAAGACTTGTATCCATTCTTCTATGGGTTGAGTTAAAAGCTCTAGGTAAAAACTGTTTTCTGTATAAGTTAGTTTTAGCATTCCTCATGCTCTCCTGTTATTCCAGGGAAGGCTTACACAACACCTTTCCAAAACTGTTCTGCAAAAGAAATAGTTGGATGGACGGGTGCTTTTGGTTTTGTCCGTAGTTGCATCCCAGATTCTTTGGGGGTACGGTTACTTTTGCGAGAGTTACATTTAGAACAAGCAGTAACAACATTCTCCCAAATATGACGACCACCACGAGAACGGGGAATCACATGATCGAGTGTTAAATCTTTATTGGTACCGCAGTATTGACACCGATAGTGGTCTCTTCGTAAAACTTCACGACGATTTACAGGTGGGACTTTCCACGTCCGCTCACGAGAAGCAATTTTTAACCGAATATGCTGCGGTACGTAAACTACCAAGCTGGGCGAGCTAATATGCCATCCGTTTTCCGTGGTAATCTCTAATGGTTCCGCTTTATTAGTTACTAAAAGCACTACAGCTCGCTTAATATTTACTCGACACAGCGGCAGATAATTTTGG
Source organism: Plectonema cf. radiosum LEGE 06105 (assembly GCF_015207665.1). Classification (GTDB taxonomy): domain Bacteria; phylum Cyanobacteriota; class Cyanobacteriia; order Cyanobacteriales; family Nostocaceae; genus Rivularia; species Rivularia radiosa_A. The sequence continues at coordinate 15,737 of NZ_JADEWL010000119.1, read as the reverse complement.
GAAAACACTACCACGGATTTTTCTAATACTTGCATCGCGCCGTTCACAGCTTGGCTCCTTATAAAAAACCCCGCTTCCTTGGAAAAAGAAGCGGGGATTAAATATTGACTTTCAGGTCTTTATTTAAACTTTGGTACGGCATTTATATACCAATACCTCCCGCTTGTTTTATCTAGTTCTAGTTGTTTGAGCAAATAAGTAATTTTGGTATATTCACAATCTGGATTATTTTGTGTAAACTGCCCGTGATTTTGATTACATTCGCCCATAAATAAATACTCCACTCCCATTGCTGCTGATTCCCAACTGGCTCGGCAGTTGGTTATAGATGAGGAAGTAGAGTAGGTCGCGATCAATATCACAGAAAATTTCACCTGTTGAACATTTCTTTAAACATACTACACTTGTATTACTATCCTGTCTATAGTTTTAAGGAGAAAAATCATGCATACAATTGCTCGCACCCCTACCACCGAAATGGAAGTAACCAGTATCCGCTTGGAACGGGAGTTAAAAGATAAACTTAAGGAATTATCTGGAAATCAGGGATATCAAGCATTGATTCGAGATATTCTGTGGAATTATGTTCAGCAAAAATCCGGTGAGTGGAAGCCGAGATTCTCGCGTGCTGATATTCGAGCAAGTATAGATGCAACGTCCCAGCAACAAGAGCGCTGTGTGCTTACAGGTCAACTAATCCAAGCTCAAGAACCGATGCTGCTAGGACTGACAAAAACTGGGGATATGGTTCCTCTGAGCGTAGAGAGTTTAGCTGGCTAATTCTTCTTCAACGAACTAAGCCCAATGATTCCATTTCAATTAATCATTGGGCTAACTTATTTTTATGTAGATTTTGTTTTATATTTTTAATCATACTCATAATTAAATCATAATTGATCAATTGTATAATGTTAACTTATCAAAAATTGTAAATATAGGTTAAAAAGCCTTTTTGTAGGGTTTTGATGATTTATAGGGGGTGTGACAATACTTGACATATGCAAACCTTGAGACTAATAAGTAAGTGACCGTCAAGAATAGGAGTTGAAAATAAACTACCCTACTATCCGATGATGATTTTTTCTGAGCTTGTCCTTGAATAACAATTATTTTTGACGATAATCGATAAAAAATATCCTTATAAAAGCTCTTGTAGCAAAAATAAATAGTACGATGATAATTTTCACCCTCAGTGGGAATGCGGATGATATTTACAGAATTTTTGATTCTACTCTAGAGAAAATACGGTTTGTCTGGAGTTCTACAAAGGATATTCTAGGTCTGAGAAAGCAAAAAAAACTAAATGCATCCACTGAAGCTAACCTTAAGTATAAGAAGCATTTCAATATACATAATTAAATTTTTTATTCGCACAAAGATTTTTTATATACCAATGACAAAAGTCATTTTAGATAGAAAGGGGCTATAACAGGTGAAAGAATTTATTTGTAGAACTGAAATTGGTTCATCAGGGTGCAGCTACAAAAAAACAAGGTAAACAAAATACCAGGAGGTTGGGTAAAACGACAATGGAGTCATTATCCAAGAGTGTGCCATAAATGAAAAAGCATATAATAGCGTCACCGCCGCAGCGCTCGGATCAACAACAAGACTTGGAACAACACTACTTTAAACTGATGCAGCATCAGGAAACACCTGCCCATTGGTTGGTATCCGAAATCAATCAGATTATTGCTAGCAGCACACCTACCGATGGGATGCTGCTAGGAATTGCTCGACTAGTAGGAAATGCTTTCAAAGTAGATTATTGTTGTTTGGTAACACACCCCCAAGAGGGAGAAGAACCAACTACTGCTAGTTGGAGTAATCAAGAGAGTTACTTCGCTTTACCTAACTCAAATCAAGCATTTTCCATCGAACAGCTGGAATTACCAGTAGTACAGTGTGCAGCTGAACCGTTTACGATTGAGGATATTTCTAAGATTCAGGAGAGTTTGGTAATTGGGTGTCAAAATTTCCCTTTACCAATAAAAGCTGTACTCGCAATTCCGACTCGGTTTGGTGGTGAAAATAATGGTGTAATTAATCTGATTAAATCCGAACCTTATGAATGGAGTAATGCGGAAAAAGAATTGCTCAAAGCAGTAGAATCTTGCTGCGCGATCGCTTTTGCCCAGATAGCACAAGCAAGGGTAATTTCTTCACAAAAACAGCAGGTGCGAAAAAGTGAACAGCACCAAAGTTTGATTCAACAATTAACTATACTCAACCGCAGCAATTTGGAATTTAACCAAATGCTTCAGTTGGTTGTCTCCTCTACGGCTGAAGCTCTAGGAGCTGACCGTGGTTTATTAATATTATTAAAATATTCAGACCCTTTATTTAGGATTCGTAATAAGACGCAAATTCCCAAAGCGAAAGCAACTGTTGTTAGTGAATGGTGTAGACAGACTGATTCTTCGCTTTGCGATCAGTTGAAATCTATAGAAGAATCTTTTTGGCTTGCGGACTGCGGTATATCTCAACGTGCTTTTAAAGCATCTAAGCCTGTAACTATAAATGATAATTCAGATCGGCGTAAAGATACTTCTACTATTGCTCCGATATTTGTTTTAGACAAGTTACCAGCGATTATGCTAATGCCTTTAGAAAGCCAAGGCAAAGTGTTAGGATTCTTGGTATTACAGCAAAGGCAACGTCGCAATTGGCAAGAGGCTGAATTAAATATTGTGGAAATGGTTTGCGTTCAAATCAGTAACGCGATTATTCAGACGCAAACGCTCAAACAAGTACAAACTCTAGTAGACGAACGTACTGCTCAACTACAACGCAGCTTGGAAGTTCAAGCTAAGTTATACGAGAGAACGCGGCAATATGTCCAGCAGTTGCGAGAACTTAACGAACTCAAAGATGAATTTTTGAGCAACATGAGCGACCGTTTGCGCTATCCTTTAACAAATATGCGTATGGCGTTGCGTAATTTGCGTCACCCCGACATTCAACCCGACCGTCAAGCGAGATATTTAGATATTCTAGAGCAGGAATGTACTAAGGAAATTAATTTGATTAATGACTTGCTTACACTCCAGAAGTTAGAAAGCCATCAGGAACGTCCACAGTTTGAAACAGTTGATCTAAATCTAAAAATTCAAGGTATAGCAGCATCTTTTGAGCAGAAATTAGCCGAAAAAGGGTTGAGTATTTCTGTTTATTTACCCAAGGAAGAACTCAAGCTGCAAACTGAAGTAGAAAGTTTTGACCGCATTCTCCAAGAATTGCTTACAAACACTTATAAGTATTCTGAACACGATAGCTCTGTAGAACTACAAGTCACCCAAATTTGCGAAACACAAGCCAATCAAATCCAAATTCAGGTAATCAACGTTGGACGTGGTATATCTGAGGAGGAAGCCACTTTCATATTTGATAAATTCCGTAGAGGTAAAGGTCGATGGACTCCAGGTACGGGATTGGGATTAGCTTTGGTTAAGTCTTTGATACAGCATCTCAATGGCACAATAACCGTAGAAAGTACTTCTATAGAAAATTCCGAATTAAGCAAAATCTGCTTTACTTTAACTTTACCTCAGTTTTCTGATGATACCGAAGTAAATGAACTTTCATGATTAAAGAACAAAATACCCCACAATCCGATTCAAATTTCCAAGGTAATTACAGTAAAAATCTGGATTTACAATCTGTTACCGTTGAAGTTGAAAAAATTGCAGAACGTCAGCGACAAATTACTGCTAAAATTCAAATTCCTCATTCTGTAGAAACAGTTTGGCAAGTATTGACTGATTATCAATCTTTAGCTGAATTTGTTCCTAGCCTTGCTTGTTCTCGTAAATTAGAGCATCCCGACGGGGGAATTCGTCTAGAACAAATTGGTTCCCAACGCTTGCTAAAGCTTAATTTTTCTGCACGAGTAGTTCTAGACTTGGAAGAATCTTTTCCAGAACTAATTAGTTTCCGCATGGTAGAGGGAGATTTTAAAGATTTTAGCGGTAGCTGGCGTTTAAATAACTGTGTTTTAGATAGTCAGACTGGTACCTTACTTTGTTATACGGTCAAGGTATGGCCTAAATTAACTATGCCGATCAGAATTATCGAACCTCGCCTTTCTCAAGATATGCAATCCAATCTTTTAGCTATTCGTCAACGTGTAGAAGAGTTAGCCAGTTAATAGAAAAGGTAGATATTCAAATGAATTCTACCTTTTAAAATTATCTAAAAATATGTTTAATTATTTAACTTAACTTAAGTTATAAATACCCCCAAGGGAATTCGAATCCCTGTCGCCTCCGTGAAAGGGAGGTGTCCTAGGCCTCTAGACGATGGGGGCTTGTGTTTTGAACTTTTATTAATTTAACGATTTCCTGGGAAAATGTCAATAGCTTTGAGCAAAAAAATCTTGATGATTACTTAATTAGTCCCCATATTGAGAACAGCAGGTTAAAGTGGTTAAAAGTAAATAATTTGGAGTTATTGTTTTGTTCTTTATTTTTGCAATACAAATATACTTGCTAAAATGCTGTTTACTTCCGAATCGATTTAGGGGCGATTGTACAAAAACTAGCAAAATGGTGTAAGATAGCCAATCTGAGGAAAAACTTAACAGTTCGACAAAAAATGAGGTGTACCAACCTTTCATTTATAGAGTTTAATATTTACTATTCTTAACAAAAGATTTTGAAAAACACGGCTCAAAATCTCCAACATGGAAGCATCTTTTGACATCACCTTGCAAGTGGTGATTGCTGTCGTTGCAGGCATCAGCGCCCAAGTGCTGGCTGCTTACCTGAAAGTGCCTAGCATTGTTTTTTTGCTGCTATTCGGTATCTTTTTGGGTTCGGATGGCATTGGTTTATTACATCCCCATTTGCTAGGCATTGGATTAGAAGTAATTGTTGCTCTGGCAACGGCAATAATCTTATTTGAGGGCGGACTGGACTTAGAATTACGAGAATTGGGCAGAGTTTCTACTAGCCTGCAATTACTCGTAACTTTAGGAACCTTAATTACATTAATGGGCGGAAGCATGGCGGCTCACTGGCTAGGAGAATTTCCTTGGCCGATTGCTTTTCTCTACGCTTCAATTGTGGTAGTTACAGGTCCAACAGTCGTATCTCCACTACTCAAGCAAATAAAAGTAGACCGGCAAGTAGCAACGCTTTTGGAAGGAGAAGGTATTTTAATTGACCCTGTAGGAGCAATTCTTGCAGTTGTAGTTCTTGATACTATTTTGAACGGCGATGCTGACCCTTTAAGCGCGATCGTAGGTTTGTTAGTGCGCTTGGGTATTGGGGCTTTTATTGGTGCTGCGGGTGGTTGGCTGCTCAGCTTATTTTTCAAGCGAGCCAATATCTTGTCATTTGAACTAAAAAATCTGGTGGTGCTGGCTTCAGTATGGGGCTTATTTACTTTGGCTCAGATGATTCGCAGCGAATCGGGACTAATGACAACAGTAATGGCAGGAGCAGTATTTGCCAATTCTTCTGTACCTGAAGAACGCTTGTTACGGCACTTTAAAGGTCAGTTAACAATTCTTTGTATCTCGGTACTATTTATCTTATTAGCGGCTGACTTATCTATTGCCAGCGTGTTTGCTTTGGGCTGGGGTAGTTTGTTCACCGTTTTGGCGCTAATGTTTGTCGTGCGACCGATAAACATTCTTTTATGTACATGGAATAGTGACCTCAACTGGAGACAGAAGCTGTTTTTAAGCTGGGTTGCCCCAAGAGGTATTGTTTCAGCCTCTGTTGCTTCATTATTCGGAATTTTACTGACGCAACGCGGTATCAATGGTGGCGATGCTATCAAAGCCTTGGTCTTTCTGACGATTTTGATGACAGTTTTTTGTCAAGGACTAACCGCAGGCTGGGTTGCTAAATTACTACAAATTACTTCCAAACAAGCAACTGGAGCAGTAATTGTTGGTTGCAATCCTTTAAGTTTACTGATTGCTCGCTTCTTCCAAGAACGCGGTGAAACTGTAGTAATGATTGATACAGACCCAGAAGCAAGCCAGCAAGCAGAAGCGCAAAATCTCCGGGTTTTAACTAGCAGTGCTTTAGATGCCAATGTTTTAGAAGAAGCTGGACTTGATTCTGTAGGTACTTTTCTGGCTATGACCAAAAATGGTGAAGTTAATTTTGTTTTAGCTCAACGAGCGGCGGAAGAATTTGACCCACCCCGTGCTTTAGCAGTCTTTCCCCGCGACCCTCAAGCCAGTACCAAAAATAATAGTAAAGTTTTACAAGCTTTTCTTCCAGACTTCAAAATTAAAATTTGGAATCAACATCTTAACGATCAACAAATCAAACTAGGAAGTATGACCTTTAAAGACCCTGGTTTTTCCTTGCAAAAAATTCAGTTACAAGCATTAATCCGGACTGGGGACTTACTACCATTATTTGTAGAAAGAGACGAAAAAATCCACATGATGGCTGCTACTGAAACTTGGGAAGTTGGCGATCGCCTGATCTACTTGTTGCATGACCCCAGACCAGATTTACTTAAACGCTTGTCTGGCGGAAACCAATCGACTCGTCTTTCTTTAGAAAATTTACCGGAAGTAGAAGAACTTCCCATTGGGAGACTATCTCAACTTTCTGCTACGGATGCCCCAATACCTTGAATTAATTCTTCTGAATTGGGCTTGCTGGCTTGTTTTTCAACCCACAGCACGCTAGATAAATGGACTATCGCTAAAATAATCGCAGCGGTAGAGAGAATATAACTGTGTATGGTATATAGTCTCTGAACGGTCAAGGTACTAACACCACTACCACCAATCAGAATTTCTCTTAACTGTTCACCCACAAAAGGAATAGCTTCAATGGTTCCTAACTCAATATTAAAGCGCCAAAATCCCAGTTGATCCCAACCCAAAATCATCGAAGTCCAACTCAATCCAATCACGGCTAAGGTCAAGAATATTCCACTTACCCAAGCTGTATACCAACTTTTGGTAAACTTCCTGCCTAAAAACATCACGACAATTTGAATTAAGGCAACAATAATTACCCCATTGCCTGCAAGATTGTGAGCTTTACGGAATAACCAGCCATATTGAATTTCTTCTGTGATCATCTTCAATGACTGGTAAGCTCTGCCAGAAGCTGGTTCATAATATATAGACAACAAAATTCCAGTAGTTGCGGCAATTAAACAAAAAGTCACAATTACTACTGATAAAATCGTTGCCGTCCGCCGCATAACCGTGTCAAATCGGCTTTCTTGTACAACCATAAAACCTTCCTCTCTCAGGAAATCCTTATTTATTTTTATTATAATTTTAACTAAGAAATATTAACTTTTGCTAAAAAAATATACAATTATGATAAGTATTTTACCCAATTTCCGATTGATTCTGGGGAACCATACCAAATTTGAGGGCTTCTAGGAGAATGCATTACACCTTCAATAATTAGATTATTTGCACCACTCAAATGAGCAGCTTCGATGGGTGTAATTCCATCACCCCAAGTGTTACCATTACCACAAGTTAATTTATAGCTGCTGAAAGCTAACCAATTTCCCAATCGTCTTTGTCCAAAAATGGTTTTGCCTGCCACACAGACGTAACGAACTTTTTCGTAGAATGCTCCGGGATAATTATTATTTACAAAATCCAGATTTGAGCGAGTCCAGCGCTCTAAGCTTGTATGAGGTGTACCCAAAGTAACCAGAGTTGCAACCTGGGGATGAGCTTTCCATGTCAACAAGTTTGCGCTACTTTTACCATAAGGTACTTCTCCCAAATAGATACGGGATATCCAACCTCCTGCGGAGTGACCAATCAAATTAACTTGAGAAACACCATACTGTTGTAATATGCTTTTTACCGTGCAGTCTAATTGCTGCAAAATTGGAATTACAGATTTTCCTCCCACAGTTGCTATCCAGTCCCGTCTTTGTAACGGTACTGTGAGCGTAGGAAAACCCAAATTTTGCAATGATTTTTCTAAATTATAGTAAGCTTCGGCGCTTTCAAAAAATCCGGGTAAAATAACTGTAGGTAATGTCATTTGGGTGCTTTGAGTAGGGAAATTTAATTGGTGAAACTTGCAAAAAAAAATAAATGTATAGATAATGTATAACTTATACGTAAGTAAACACTAGAATTGGTATTATCTAAACATTGCTAATGGATGAAGATAACTTATAATTAAAAATTATCTCAGTCTTAGTTTTTGAAAAGTATTTTTGCAAATACAGTTTAAAGCGTTCCAGTTTTGGCTGAAAATTGGTAAATTAATGTTTATCAAACCATTTTACTTTAGAAATTTTAAGGACAAGGGGAACGACAATCAGCTATCGGTCAGTCGTAAAAACTAATGATTGAAACACAAAAACTTCCGGAAGCTTGCCAATAGATTGTAAAAAATATATATAACTCTTCGTGAGTGGTAGTATATTTACTTAAGTAATCTATCCCCGTTAAACTAAAAAATACAGTTTTAAAAGTGATGATTTTCAAAGTCCTCGATCAAAAAACACAACTTCTGAGTACAACCAGTTTTCATTTATAATATGCTCTTGCATTGATACGGTGATTAACTGTTTGTACAACTGCCAGTCTTGCTATGATGGGATTTGCGGATTTGAAGTTATGATTTGTAGAGGAGCGCATCTAAATCTAAGAGGGTTAGTTAGTCAAATCATTATTATTGCCTGAAAACATTGCCAGATAGATTAAATTTCTAGTCAACCGCAACCAAGCTAAGTGAGCTATAATAGCCATGTCTTACGTCTCAGTACTCAAAAATATACCCGAATTCTTAAGCCAACCGGCTGGAATAGCAGCCATAGCATCTGTCGGTATTCATGGTGCAATTGCTTTTATCCTGCCTTTGATGCCTGTTGACTCTAAAGTAAACCAAAACGCATCCCCGAAAAGTGTTGGGGTAATGGAATTATCTGAAGCAGAACAAAGTAGGTTGCCCCAAAATAATAGCCCTCAAGTTTCAGCATTGCCCCAGGTTCCTCTACAATCTGCAATTCCTCTACCTAACTTTGCGGTTCAGCCAACTCCTTTAGATACAATACCTCCCAGTCCGGATTCCACAAAGGTGATAATACCATCTTTGCCAGAATCATCGGTTAATCCAAATATCTCGTCTTTACCAAAAAGTCAGCCTTTACCGATACTTCCCCAGCCAAATTTTGACTCTTCATTTAATGTTAAAGCAAAATCTGACGGGTCTTATCGTCGTTTTAACCAGAATATCAATTTAGGACAATCGGCACCATTAGCGTCTAGAAAAAGAAATGCAGCGCCGATAACATCTTCGCCTTACAATTTACCTGATATACCTCCAATACAATCGGCACCGTTACCTCCGGAACTTGCTGGGATTCCAGCACCACCACCGCTTCCTCCGACATCGGGTAACGATATCGTAGCTATTAATCCCCAAATTAACCCGGATATGAATATTAATGGGGCTGTAACTCAACCAAGAGCAGTTAACCCCGAAGACTTTATCGCACCCGTTAACAGGAGTATTCCGCAACCGGGTGATAACTTAACGTTAGCAGGACAAAGTTTGCAACAATGGGGACAACAATCTGGTCCTAGACGAATTGAACTACCAAATCAGCCATCAACAGCGGCTGAAAACACAAATCAAAACACAAATCAAAATACAAATATTTCACCTCAAGATGCAAGAACTTTAACTCTCGCAAAACAGTTTGAAGAAGTAAGGGAACGGTATCCTAACTCTGAAATTAAACAGCCAATTTCTGAGGTAGTTAAAACCAAGCCCGGAAAAGAAGGTAAAATTGAGGGTACCTTAGTTATTGATTCTGAAGGCAAAGCAGATTATTTAAAATTTGTTGATCGCTCAGTTTCCTCAGAGCTTCAGAAAGAAACCAGAAATTATTTCCGTAATTATTTCAAAGAAAATCCCATCCGTAGAAATGGCAAAGCCAAAGTATACGCATTTACCCTTGATTTTAAATCAGATGTGACTGATACTGCTCGGACTGTGGAATTTTCTAAGCCCCAGGACAAATTAGCTGATCGTCTGCGTTCATCTAAACAAGGTGAAGTGCAAGTAAATCAAAATCCATCTAAACCTGAAAATATATCTAGAAGTTCGGTTCCGGTTAAAGTTGATGCACAACCGAATCGGAGTGCTGTAGTGGTTCCTAGTGTAACTCCAGCACCAGTTACATCTAAACCCCAAGCTGAGATCAGAACTAACAAACCTGCTTCTGCATCTGAGAATAATGATCAAACAGCGGTAGAAGTGCGACTTAGAAATAATCAACAAGTCCCAAGCGTACCAGCTAAACCTACACCCCAAGCACGAGTTAATATTAAAGAACCCGCACCGCAAGTTACTTCTAAACCATCACTTGCAAATCGACTTGTAAATCGTAAAGAAGATTCTGTTTCAGAAGAAAATTCCTCAAAAGCATCTAACTCAGCTAAAAAGCTAATCCAGCGGTTACGTGAAGTTAAGGAACAAAGATCCGGTTCAAAGTAAGGAAAGTAGTCAAAAATTCCTTTAGACTATAAATATATAGAGACGGGGCATAGTTCTACGTCTCTTTTGCATTTTTGTCAAAGTAAATTAGAATAAGCGGTACCTAATTTAACTTTAGTTCGTGAAAGAAGTCGGGTTTTTCGCAGAAGTATCTCTAACATTAGACAAATTTTTATAAAAACCCGACTTCTCAACCAAAGTTCTGAGCGATTAAATCTTTGACTTAATCATTAATTAGCCTTCGACAATAACTTTGCCAACCATACCAGCACCACGGTGAGGTTCACAGTAGAAAGTATACTCACCAGCAGGTGCATCTGCTGGAATGGTGGTTGTAAATTCTTGCCCCGGACTCATTACTAACTGCTTGTGAGATAAAGTTTTAGCTAAGTCCGCACTTTTCGCAGGGTTTTGAGCAGCATCAAATACAACGTTATGTGGAGGAACTTTATTGTTCACCCATTTTATAGTATCACCGGGTTGAACTGATAACTTAGCTGGTTCAAATGCCAACATTCCTTTATCGCTACCTAATTTAACAGTATATGTTTCAGCCGCAGCACTAGGAGCAAAAGCCGCGAAGCTGCTGACAACTAACAACATAGTCAACGCAGCTAAACCCAAACGTCTTAAAGTGGACGCAATCAATCTCATTGCTTTCTCCCAATAACAGTCTAAAATTTATCTTTCTTCCATTCTAAATAAAATTACGTCCAAATATGACAATCTGTCATATATAAAAATTTTTGTAAATTATTGGTCAATTAATAGTGCAATTTGAATTAAATGTGCTAATAGATTTACTCTGATACAGGTAGTTGTGGTGGTATCGCTTCCGGGATAAAAACAGGGGTTTTAATTTCATTTGCATCGAAAATAGTCTCTAAAGCAGCTTCTAAAGTTTCTTCCATGACAATTTGGTTGTCGTAAGCAACAATTACCCGAACTAAAGTCGGTAAACTATTTTCCTCGGCTTCCAGATACACTGGTTCAACGTAAAGAAGCGATTGTTCGATGGGTATGACTAATAAGTTACCTTGAATTACCCGCGAACCTTCACGATTCCATAAGGTAATTTGTTCAGAAATTTCCGGTTTTTGGTTAATTAAAGCTTCTATTTGCTGTGTTCCGTAAACTAATTCCTGCTTGGGGAACTCGTAGAGTAATAATTTACCATATTGGCTGCCATCAGAACGCGCTGCCAACCAAGCAATTAAGTTTCGTCGTTGGGTAGGAGTAAAAGGACGTAGTAAAATAAATTCTTCATTTTGAGCGGTAGGTAATTTTGTAATCAAGTAGTAAGGTTCAACTTGCTGCTGTTCTGTACCATAAATTTCTGTAGGAATTTGCCACAAATCTTCTCGGTTGTAAAATACCTGTGGGTCAGTCATATGATACGCTAACAAGCGTTCCGACTGAATGCTAAAGTAATCTAATGGGTAGCGAATATGACTAAGAAGAGTCACAGGCATTTCCGTTAGAGGTTTGAACATCGATGGGAAAATTGCCCCTAATGTATTAATAATTGGATCTGTAGGGTCGGCAATGTAAAAATTCACATCACCGTTGTAAGCATCAACAACAATTTTCACAGAATTGCGAATATAATTAAATTGATTTTTGCCGGGGTCAGAATAAGGATAGTGGCTACTGGTAGTGTAAGCATCAATTATCCAATATAAATATGTTGGTTGACCGTCGATAGTTGTTCCTTTACCATCCGCTGCTACTAAGTAAGGGTCGCGGTCAAAATGTAAAAAAGGAGCTATTGTACGTATTCTTTGTCTAATATTACGGCGAAAAAGCACCTTAGTCTCTGGCTTAAAATTGCGGGTTAGCAACATCTGCCAATCTTTAAGATACTGTGCAAAGAGCAAGCGTCGTAAAGGTGAGCCGATAGGAATTCCACCACGTCCGTCATAAACATTAAACTCGTTGGCATTTCCACTAGGATAATCAAACTCTTGAGTTTTTGTCCTCGTCATTACATAGGTATCGGCAATTTCTCCATAATAAATTCGTGGATTTGCAACCGGAATACTGGCACGAATTTCTGCATTCGATATTAATAAAGAACCTTGATTCCCGGAATTTTCAACGCCAATATCTTTAATGTAATAGTAGGGTAATCCACCAGGAGCGACTTGGTTTACTGGACTCAGAGTAAACCCGTAGCCATGAGTATAAACTAAATGTTTGTTTACCCAAGTTTTGGCTGCATCGGGAACATCGTTGTAGTCGAGTTCTCTTGCAGCAATGATAGTTTGTTGTTTAAAAGAAGCTTGGGAATTAAGACTGCGTTTGAGAGTATAACGGTCAATATCTGCATCTGGGAACTTGTAATAAGGTCGAATTTGTTGTAATTGACGGTTACTTTGTAAAAGTGGACGTGTATCCCACAACCGAATATTAGCAATCGTTAAATCATTTTCTTCTAAGTCAGATGCTGTCAGATTATTTTGAGGATTAAAAGTAGTCGCATCGATACTATTTAAATTGAATGCTTCGCGGGTAAGTTTGATTGTACGTTCTATATAAGGCTGTTCGCGGGTGATTTCGTTTGGCTGTACGATTAATTTTTGTACTAGTGTAGGTAGTAAACTCACAGCAACAGTTGCGACTACAAGAAAGAATGCCGATACGTAAACTAATTGAGGTGGATAAGGTGTACGTTTTAAAGTATATTTTCTTCTTTTAGATAAAGTTAAAGTTCGTAGCATCAGGTAAGCTGCAATCCCGATAGCTAAAATACTTAAGCTGGTATAAATAGGTAGCAATACGTTGACATCTGTATAGCTAGCACCGTAGTTTACCCCTAATTGGGAATATAGAAGCTGATACCGTAATAACCAGTAACGTAAAGCTACAGTTAACATTACCAAGGAACCCAAACCGTTGAGATGCATTCTTTGCTGTACGGTAAAACCGGGAAATTTCCCTTCACTCAAACTGTTTGCAGAACGTAAATAAATCAACCCTACCGCAGCTATACCCAATAAAAATAGTCCTAATAACCAAAATTGTAGAAGTTCCCAAATTGGTAAGGAAAAAACGTAAAAGCTAATATCCCGATTAAATAAAGGTTCACTAACATTAAAGCTATGGGCGTGAAAATATTCTAAAACATTTATCCACCGTGCCGATATTAAAAAACCTAAAAGTAAACTCACAAATACCGAAAGCGCTCTTATCCAAAACTCATAACTAATAAAAATTGCAGCAGTCAAAAGCAGCACTACTATTAATTGCAAAATCGAGATTACAAGTTGCCGGAACCCTAATATATTTAAAATTAACTGCAACCAAGATGGAAATTGTAGCAGTTCCGAAGGTAATTCTAATTGAGGATACCAAATATTTAAAACTTGCTGACTGTAAAAAACTACTATCGTTCCTACTAAAACACTTAATCCGAAAACCGTCGGTAAAAGCCAACGCAACTTCAATCCATAAGAATATAGGGAAGAACTAGGGGTTTTTCTAAAATTAGGAGAATTGAAAAAATTTCCTTTTTGTTTATTAATTATTTCTTGATTTTCGTATGGTTGTTTAGGATGCTGAAACTTCCTTGCTATAATCAAATTACCCAGCAAAAAACACCCTGAAGTAAAAAAGGCGATCGCCCACAATCCTAACTGCGTTATTAACCGCAAGATAAACTCTGATAAATACTCAACTTCCTCAAACCAAATCAATTCTGCTACTAGGTGAGAGGCTAAATCAAACATTAGCCAAAAACCCAACAATACCAAAATTATGCGGTAACTTTTTTGAGAAATAAGATTAGCTATTTGCATCACGAGTAAAGTATGTTTTCACGGATGGGATTGAAATTAGATATGATTTTGATTATTATATTGATGATATCTGAACCAGAGGATTCAGGTGTACAATAGCTCAGATTTTTTCTTGCCACGATTATTTCTATTTTGACCTTTTATTAATGACCGGAAAATCAAGTATAGAAAACTTAATAAGTATTAATTATCTGAAATATATATATTACTCGATAATCGATAATTAAAATTATATATATCACAGACAACTTGCTTTGTAACCAATCTTGTAGTCTAAACTTCTTGCTTATAATTACAAATACAAGTTACAATTGCCTGCAATTAGCTTTCAATCTAAGAAGCGTTTGTTCTCGACTTATGTTCAATAAGTATCGAGATTTTTAGGTGCTGTGGATTAACAAACTACTTAACAACTTAATTAAAGTGAGGAGTGTGGAAATGCGTTCAAAAACAATTGCTTTATTTCTTGCATTAGGTATGGCTGCTAGCGTAACTGCTTGTGGTGGAAATGAAGCTCCTGAAGGTGGAGAAGGTACTGAAGCTACCCCCGGTGTTGAACAAACTACACCTGATGCTACACCTGGTGCTACTGAAACCCCAGAAGGTGGCGAAGGTGGTGAAGGTGGTGAAGGTTAAGATAATTACCCAATAAAACTACTTTCTGATTAGATGAACTCATGGGCGAGATAAAGGTTAAAATCACCTCTATCTTGCCCAAATTTGCATAGTTGCTGATTAATTGTTAGTTGTTCTAAGAATCAACCTATGACCTATGATCTAAAATATGATTCTTATTATAGAAAATGTTTTGACAGCAGAAGAATTAGACATAATTACTGCCAAACTTCAAGATGCTGAGTTTGTTGATGGCAAACTGACAGCAGGATGGTTTGCAAAAACAGTTAAAAATAATACACAATTATCAAGTAGTGCTGAGGTTGGTCAGGATTTGAGAACTATTGTAGTTAAAGCCCTCAGACGCAACAGGTTATTTGAATCAGCAGTGAAACCAAAAGTTATCCGTCCGATCATTTTTAGCAGTTATTCCCAGGGTATGTACTACGGTTCTCATACTGATAACGCCATAATGGGTTTAGAAAATCCGATACGTTCTGATGTCTCATTTACCTTATTTCTCAATTCTCCCTTAAGTTATAAAGGAGGAGAATTAGTTATTGATACAAGTTTAGGAGAACAAGCTTTTAAACTAGAAGCCGGTTCAGCAATTGTATATCCATCAACAACCTTACATCGAGTAGAAACAGTAGTTGAAGGTAAACGCTTAGCAGCAGTTAGTTGGGTACAAAGTTTCGTTCGTGAACCAAGTGAACGGGAAATTCTATTTGAACTCGACACAGCCAAACAAATCATCTTTCAAAAATATGGTAAAACACCAGAGTTTGATTTAATTAGCAAAAGCTATGCGAATTTATTGCGGAAATGGGCGGAAGTTTAGAAGGGATGGGGAGATGGGGGG
>NZ_JADEWL010000118.1 GCF_015207665.1 Plectonema cf. radiosum LEGE 06105 | reverse complement strand
CCCCCATCACCCCATCACCCCATCTTCCGTGCTGCTACCATATAGCGAAAAACATACTCTAATATTTCAATATAGTTACGTGCTTGTACGGTAGATTCTGCCCAAACTGTTACACCGTGGTTACGAATTAATAAAGCGGGTATTTTGGGAGGATTACTACTAAAGCGTTCTTTGATTTCATCTGCGATGCGCTCTACCTGTAGATAATTATGGAAAACAGGCATTAAACAACAAGGATTTTCTTCCCAAATTCCCAATCCTTTGAGCATTTCTAATGATGGTAAAGGTAGCTTACCTGTTTCTGCTAAGCCCGAAACCAAATTTGCTTCTACAGAATGGACGTGATAACAAGCTTGTGCTTCGGGAAACAAAGTATATATACATTGATGAATAGAAGTTTCTGCTGAAGGCTTTAAATTAGCTGAAGATTCTAATCTTCCATCAGGATAAACGCGAACGAAATCATCAAGGGTTAACTCTCCCTTCAAGCATCCACTAGCTGTAATCCAAAAACTGCCATCGGGTAAACGAGTTGAAAGGTTTCCCGCAGTTCCTACCATCCAACCTTGCTGGTAAAAGCGAGATGCAGCATTGACTAACTCAATACGTGGGTCTGCTAAAGTTGTACTGTGCATAAAGGTCAAAATTACTTCCACAAATCTTTTAAGTAATCGCGTATTTCGATAAAGTCATTCCAGGGAATATACGGTTTTGAATATTCCTCTAGATACTTGACTAAACGGTCGCGAGCAAATACCATTGGCACTTCCAAGGACATATTTAAATCTGTCAGCGAATCACCTATCGCAATTTTCTCATCCCTGGGATACTTTTCCATCACCTTAACTTTCGCAACTAATTCGTCACCTTGCTCAAACTCGGAATTTACCTGTAAATATTCGCCGCTAATATCTAGATCGACAGCGTGAATTGCCCAAACCTCTTCGAGCAAATCCCCCAGAACAATTTCTATAATACTCCGCAGTCCACCGGAAACTATAACTAGAGGAACGTTGTAATCTTTCAAAAAATCGATAAATTCCACAAATCCTGGACGTATCTGCTTGTTACGGCTAAATTCCAGTATTTCTGGGTACACAGAACATGGAATTGATTCTAAAATCTGCTTAACTCCTTGCCGCAGCGTTAATTTTTGCGCGTACATTTGAGGAATTAATTGTTGGGAAACCTCTGGAGAAAACTCTTTCAACACTGCAACAAAAGTTTCTTCAGCCGTAATAGTACCGTCAAAGTCGCAAAAAATGATTCGCTTGGACATTTTATACGCGAAATAAGATTATAAGTATCGACAATAATTCCTAGTTGCCTGTTTTTCAATCAGCCAGGAAAATTAATTATAAGATAATTTCCTAATATTAATATCTCAATATCTATACATACTTTCTTCGGTTATATCTTGCACCATGGAAACCTATATATAGTCAAAATAATTACTAATTCTTTGAATTCGTTCTTACCCGCCTGGGACTGTAAGTCCCAGTCTGATAGCACAAGTCCATTAAAATGGACTAAAATACTACATTTTTATTCGTAATATTTTCTGGCTATATTTTTGTTCCATAGTTAATTATACGTAGAATGCCAGATATCAGGTAGGGTGAGAAGTTGGGTATACAATCATGACCTTGACACTCTCCGGTCTAAAGACACGGAGATTCTTGATTCAATGAGTCCACTTAGACTAGACCCCTTGCGGTATCTAACCAAGAGGTGGTTCTCTCCCCAAGCGTTACTTTCCGAGTGCCCCTCGGTAGTTGGATTATTCCAAAAATTTGTTTGATTTAAATTCTGAACGTCTAGTCCCCATGAAGATTTTACCTATTCCTGGGAAGGAACTAAAACTATGGAATAGAACCCCATATCTTCAGTTGTCAAGGTACAGATTGCCGCTAGGCAGTTGGGTTTTTATACAGGTTGGTTACCGTTCCTGTTAATAAAATCGTACCATAAATGACTGAGGCTTAAAAGCCTTTATGCAGTTTTCATCCCTGGACTAAAGTCACAGGGTTTTCAACCTTCCCTTTATAAACCCGATTTCTGATTATGGGATTGTATTTGTCGTAACTTACTTAAGCGCTAGGGGTACTCAGGTTAATTAAAAATATTTATTGTAAATTTTTGTATCGTTCTCAAACAATTCATTCAAGTTATACACTGCCTAAACGCTTACTCAAACATGATTTCTAACAGCAGAATGTCATGCTAATGACTGTTAGAAGATTATACATAGGGTGAAATAAATGGCTGATATTGTAGATACCGCAGTTAATGCAGGTTCTTTTAATACTTTAGTTGCTGCTGTTAAAGCTGCTGGTTTGGTAGATACTCTTAAAAGCGAAGGCCCATTCACCGTTTTTGCACCTACCGATGATGCATTTGCGAAACTTCCTGAAGGTACAGTAGATGGATTACTTAAGGATATTCCCCAACTCAAGAAAATCCTAACTTATCACGTTGTTTCAGGTAAGGTAATGGCAGCTGACGTGGTTAAGCTGGATTCAGCTACAACAGTTGAAGGTTCAGATGTAACAATTGATGCTAGCAATGGTGTCAAAATTAATGATGCTACAGTCTCCCAAGCAGATGTTGAGACTGATAACGGTGTTATCCACATCATTGACACAGTGTTGCTTCCTTCCTAAGCAAGTGTCGATCAAACTAAAGCATAGATAGTTGATTATGTTAATGAAGTAATATTTTTATATAGTTATCTATAGTTATTACTTCATTAATTTTGATTAAAGCGGTCCTAAGCAACCCAATCAAATTTCGTTGTTGCTGATTTTTTTTGATGATAACTATTTGTTTTTTAAATTCATAGTCAATAGACATCTCCGAAAAAGAATGTAGAGACGCGAAATTTCGCGTCTCTACAAGGTTTCTGGATGACGCATAATTAATTTCCACCAGATGTCTAATATGGTAAATTATTTGGATTAGCACAACGCCGGAATTAACTTATAGTAATTTATCTACAGTTATGATCCCCAGAGGCTTTGAACTATTTTGATCATTGCTGGAGAATAGAAAAAATTTAATTAACTCAATTTTTTCTATAACTTAGTTGTAAAGAAAACGTTGCAAGTTACAATAAAAATGTGATTCGTAAATTTTACGATAATATCTCAACAAAAAACTTGGATGAGGTCTTTTTCTTGTGGCAAAACGGTCGCTCCAGGCATCGTCAGCAGGAGTAAAACAAGCCAAAATAGCTTTTACTCATAAAGGCTGGACTCAAGAAAACCTGGCAGGGGAAGTGAATCTAAAAACTCGTCAGCCAGTTTGGAGATTTTTTACAGGTCGTCCGATTGAACGTTATACTTTTATTGAAATTTGTTCTGTATTAGAGCTAGATTGGCGGGAAATTGCTGCTAATCTCCCAGCCGAGTTTTCTCAACCACGGCAGACATCTAGAAATATTGATGCTCTGGTAAAGAAATTGCGATCGCAACGTCGAGAAAAAATTCAACACCAGTGCGGTAGTTTACAATTATTGGATACTAACCGTCCTGTTGAAATCGAAAATATTTACATTGATGTCAATATATTCGAGGAGATTGCCAGTCAACAGTGGATAGACATCTGTAATTTACCAAATCCTACTGTCAAAGAATTTGACAGTTTTGGTAATGGTGAAATTTATCAAAAACAAATACCAGCCATCAAGGCTGTTGAAACCCATTCTAAACTTAGAGTATTAGGTAAACCTGGGTGTGGTAAAACTACTTTTTTGCAACATCTGGCGATTCAATGTAACCAAGGAAACTTTGCGGCTAATTTAGTTCCGATTTTTATTAGCTTAAAGGATTTTGCTGAAGACTCAAAAGATGTAGGAACCTTCAGTTTACTAAATTATATCAATTGTGAATTTCTTAACTGTGGCATCGAAGAACAGTCTGCCATTACAACTCTACTGCGTGAGGGCAGAATGTTACTGTTGTTGGATGGACTCGATGAAATGCAGCATCAAGATAACAAGGCAGTTTTGAAGGAAATTGGCAGATTTTCTGATAAATATCCCAAAAATTTCTTCATCGTCACCTGTCGAACCCCTGCCAAAACATTAAACCTCAGACGCTTCACTGATGTTGAAATTGCCCCCTTTACCCAATCGCAAATTGCTAGCTTTGCTCAGAAGTGGTTCTCCGTATTTACGAAAAAAAATCCCCAGGATGAACTGAATATAGCAGTTGAGTTCATGGAAAAACTGTATTTACCCGAAAACTTGCCATTCCGCCGACTTGCAGTCACACCGTTGTTTCTACATCTGATTTGCTGGATGTTCCATTCCCAAGAAGAATTTCCCAGTCAAAAAGCCCCATTTTATAAGCAATGTTTAGAACTGCTTTTAGGCAAATGGGATCAAATTAGAGGTATTGAACGGGATGAAATTTATCAGGGATTTTTATTGCCACAAAAGCTCAAACTGATAACTCAGATTGCCGCCGCGACATTTGAACATGGTGATTATTTTTTTGAACAACGAGCCGTTGAACAATATATTAGTAATTTTATCACTAATTTACCAAATGCTTCCACCGAGCCAGAAGAATTACAACTAGATAGTGAAGCGGTGCTAAAAGCCATGGAGTTGCAACACGGGCTGTTAGTGGAAAGAGTACGGGGAATTTTCTCTTTTTCCTGTTTAACATTTCAAGAATACTTTACTGCCCGAAACATCGTCGCTAATCAGAATGTACACTCATTAGAGCAAGCCTTGGAACGTCTGGTTAGTCATATTACAGAACCACGGTGGCGGGAAATCTTTTTGTTGACTGCTGGGATGTTGCGGAATGCAGACTCCCTTGTACAGTTGATGAAGCAACAAATTGATGCTTTAGTCGCTGAAGATTCTTATATCCAAGAGTTTTTAACCTGGACAAGTCAAAAATCTTCAATTACACCCCAAATCACTTTAGCTGCAACTCGTGATTTTTATCTTGGTTTTACGGAAACTGCCCCCAATTTCCCTGACTCTGCTCTTCGGTGTAGTCTAGATCAAGATATTATCCTCGATACCTTATTGGATAAACTACTTTTAGAATGTGCCATTGGCTCCAGCCCTGATTTTGCTCATGCTCATGCACTTAGCAATGCTCTGAGTAATGTTCTGACTATTGTGCTTGATGTTGGCTTACAGCAATCCTTGCAACAACTCAAAGAAGAAATACCCGATCCACATCGGGAGCAAAGAATATTTCACTCATGGTGGCAAATCAACCATCTCGCTTGGACAGAACGTTTAAAAACGGCTATTTATTTTCATCGCAATATCCAATCTTATTGGAACTTTAGCTCTGAACAGCACAAAGTACTAGAAAACTACTATAATGCCAACCAATTGTTGATTGATTGCCTTAATAGTAACTGTGAAGTGACACTTGCAGTCCGTCGAGAGATTCAAGCTAGTTTGTTAAATAGGGTTTGCTGAAAAAGTCTTTTAGTGGGGGTTATCGCAAATTTCAGTTGAGTCCAATACACTAAAACCTCACCGAACAAGGCAAAAGTAAAAAATAAAAAGGCAAAAGTAAAGAAAAATAAAAATGGTTTAAGCACCATTATTTATTTATGGGGATTATCTTTTTACTTTTTACTTTTTACTTTTTAACCCCTCCCCTCTCCGATGCCTTGGAGAGGGGAGGCTTTGGGCGGGGTGAGGTAAATTTGTATTACACCCAAGTGAAAACCGCTATAGTAACTTCAATCAATCGCTTTTTTGAAGATTTTTAATTACAAACGTTTTTGTCGAGATATGTCCAGATTTTTCCGAACGGTAAATGATTTTTGTTCCTAATCGGTTTGAGGTGTTACCATAGTATGTATGAAAACACAAGCGTCAAATATCCGCGCTGGCGATCGCATTATTGCCTACTTCAAAAATAAAAGGCAGGTCTGCACAGTCAGGTGCATTTCTAATCCGGATTTAAACAATATTACACTATCAGTATTCCTTGGCGAACGTTATCGGCATTCAAACTCAGGTGTAATTCGGTTTAAACCGGAAGCTTTAGTCGATTTGAGCAACCGAGCCTTAAAAATTTTTGAGGAAGAAACAAGTCTCGAACCAATACAAGGTTAAAAAAATATGCCTTTTGGCAAACTTTTTCAACCCCATGAATTTATTCGTGGGGTGTTTTATTTACCATATTTTAAGCTTTGACCTTTGCTTTTTGTTCTTTAACTTTTTGTGTACCTGTATATTCAGGAACCCAACCTTCTTTACCAATAAAATAACGTACTGCTTTAATGCGGCGTGTGGGTGTTAAATAAAACCAGTGTTCGCATCCGGCAGGTACATTAATGTATTCTTGTGGCTGCACTGTAAGCTCTACTTGACTACCATCGGGACGTACAAAACCAAATATCCCTTCTCCCTCGATGATGTAGCGTACTTCATCATCTGCATGAATATGTATACTATCAAATTTTTTCAACATTTCATCTAGGTTGGGAATTCCTGGATGGAGAACGATTAAATCTCGTTCTTGATAACCTGCTGTTTGCTTAAGTTGCTCAAAATATTTATCTAGGCTTTGCAATACTTGTTCTTTTTCCCTATCATCAAGACTGGCTTGTGCAAGCTTTTGATGTAATTCTTGATTGGACTCGATTACCCAATAATCAAGTTTAATGTTTAATGGTGCTAATTCTTTACCAATAGATAGTAAATCAGTATAAATTGTGCCATCTTCTAGTTTTAAAATTGCCATGATTGATCTCCTATAATTAACAATTTAGAAATAGTCAATAAAATGTATTTTTGATTACATAAATTAGCATATCATTTTCAAAAATTTTCTGTAATAAATCCGGAATAAATTAGGTTGATTGGGTTTATTTAATTAATACCGCTAAAAAGGCATCTATCGAAAAAGTAGTTTAATATAGCAGTAAAGAGCATTCATATTTCTTAACAGATAAATCCAATGCTTGATCCAACTTTATGTCATCGTCCTCCCAGTCAGTGGCTCGAATTAAAATCCGCGATTGCGGGTTGGCTAATGACTCCAACTTTAGTAGTATTGCCGTTGGTATTTTTGATTTTCTTACCTTGGATTGTTCCCCGATTTCGTTGGAAACGCTTATGGAGTGGATTCGCAACTTTATTATTAGTTACTTATTTTAGCGCTCAATTTCCTTTAACAACGGCTGCCGCAAATAAAGGTTTAGTTGCATTTATTCCTGAAGATAGAGGGCAAAATGCAGATGCTATTGTAATTTTAGGACGCGGAGAACCATTTAGAAATTCAAGAGTTGAAGTTGCAGCCAATCTTTGGGAATCCCAAAGAGCTCCTTTAATTTTTGCTAGTGGTGTCGGTGATGGAACTGAAATAGTTCAAAAACTAGAACAAGAAGGTATTCCGAAAACAGCACTCTTTGAAGAACACTGTTCTCAAACTACCAAAGAAAACGCTTTATTCACTGCTTCGGTACTAAAACCCCAAGGAGTTAAGCGAATTATTCTGGTAACAGATCCTCCCCATATGTTGCGATCGCTATTAACATTTCGCAATGTTGGATTTGAAGTGATTCCACACACAAGCCCTGCTCCCCATTTACCTCAAACTAGAAAAGCAATGATGATGTTTTATGAGTATATGGGCTTAGTTAAATATGGTTTGAAAGGGGAATTTTCTCCTCAAAATATTGCGAAACAAGAACAGCCGCAAATTGTAGGTCAAACATAAATATAAAATTTACAACAAATTTACAACAATTTACAACCCCTCGGATTTATCCGTGGGGGTAATTTAAATTAATTATCAAGTTTAGGTACTTCAAGTTATAAATTAGAATTTCAAGCATTGCATTAAATTACTGTAAGCAGATTCATCTACTTCGTATCTATTTTTAATAGAGTTTTTTTTAATAAATCTATTCCAACAAGCTCCACCAGTCGTTTTTTTAAATATCCTACCCATTCCAGAAAGAGAATCTTTACCAGTATTTTGCTTGACAATTTATAAACAAAAATTGATGATAAAAACCAAAATTCCCTCCCTACAGTTTGCAGGAAGGGAAAATATCTAGCTAAATTCAAACTTTAGTATCTGTAACCGCCACCACTTTGGTTAGGCTTGTGTACGATAAAGCTAAGAATTTGACATTGCTTAACATTGTCAAAACCAACTACACGAATGAAGCAGTTAGGAAACTGAGAACGACAACCTTGAACTTCAGCTAATACTTCTTGGGGGCTTCTAGCATTAAACAAAGGTAGCTTCCACATTGTCCAATACATTTCTGTTGGTTCAGAAACTTCGTTGAACTCAATCGCAGGGAAATAACCTTGGTCTAAAATATATTGAATCTGACGATTGATTTGAGCGTCATTTAGAGGTGGTAAGTATGAAAGGGTTTCGTAACGACGCTCTTTTGGTAAAGTTTGCATATTTCTATATTAGTTGTTATTGGTTAGTTGTTAGTTATTAGTTGTTAGTGGTTAGTGGTTAGTTATTAGTTATTAGTTGTTAATTGTTAGTTGTTAAAAACTCCTAACTCTTCACTCCTAACTCCTCACTCCTAACTCTTAACTCCTTACTCCTAACTCCTAACTGTTTTCGCTGGAAATTTCATCCGAGCTACTATCTGAGACTGATTGCTGTTCTTCTTGGATACTGGGGTTTGATAAATCCAATTGCGTAATTCGCTCAAGATGCTGACGGCGATGTTCCATATTGGCTTGCACAATCCCAGTACTAACCATTTCCGGCAAAAATTCAGTTACTTCCTCTGCTAAATGCTGCCTGACTGTCATAATCCGTAAAGCCAACTCAGGCTTTTCTCGGAATAATTCTTCGATATACGCTTCTCCATCTTGGATTTTTTCCTTGGTAGAAAAGCGATGCAGCCAAGCTGCAACATAAGGATTCGTTTCATTAATTTGAGCCGATACCGTTCTCACTGCTTGATAAGTCAAGTAGCTTTGCAGCATCTTGGCTGTGTCTTTGGCAATTTGCTTTATATCCATACTTGACCCCAGCCCATAATAATTATGAGTTATAAGTTTTGAGTTTTAAATTAAACAGATTTTAAACTTAAAACCCAAAACGAAACACTCACAACTAATACATTTAGACGGTATCCATTGCCTCGAACTCGAACTTGATTTCTTTCCAAAGTTCGCAAGCCGCAGCCAATTCAGGAGACCATTTCGCAGCTTCGCGGATAATATCATTACCTTCGCGAGCCAAGCTACGTCCTTCGTTACGCGCTTGAACGCAAGCTTCCAACGCAACGCGGTTTGCAGTCGCACCAGGAGCGTTACCCCAAGGGTGTCCTAAAGTACCACCACCAAACTGTAGTACGGAATCATCGCCAAAGATTTCGAGTAGTGCGGGCATATGCCATACGTGGATACCACCAGAAGCCACAGCCATTACACCAGGCATGGAAGCCCAATCTTGAGTAAAGTAGATACCGCGAGACTTGTCTTGCTCGATGTAGTTTTCACGCAACAGGTCAACAAAACCCATTGTAATACCGCGTTCGCCTTCAAGTTTACCAACTACAGTACCTGTGTGGATGTGGTCTCCACCAGACATCCGCAATGCTTTAGCTAATACGCGGAAGTGGATACCGTGGTTCTTTTGACGGTCAATAACCGCGTGCATCGCTCTGTGGATGTGCAGTAATATACCGTTGTCACGACACCAGTGAGCCAAGGTAGTGTTAGCAGTAAAACCTGCGGTCAGGTAGTCATGCATGATGATGGGCATCTTGAGTTCTTTAGCGTACTCAGCCCGTTTGAGCATTTCTTCACAAGTTGGTGCAGTTACGTTCAGGTAGTGACCCTTGATTTCGCCGGTTTCTGCCTGTGCTTTGTAGATAGCATCAGCAACGAAGGTAAAACGGTCTCTCCATCTTTGGAAAGGTGCCGAGTTGATGTTTTCGTCGTCTTTGGTAAAGTCCAAACCACCGCGCAAGCACTCGTATACAGCGCGTCCATAATTCTTTGCGGATAAACCTAATTTAGGCTTAATGGTACAACCCAACAAAGGACGACCATATTTGTTCAACTTATCGCGCTCAACCTGAATACCGTGTGGAGGTCCTTGGAAAGTTTTGAGATATGCAACGGGAATCCGTAAGTCTTCCAAACGTAGCGCCCGCAAAGCTTTAAAACCAAATACGTTACCTACAATTGAGGTCAAAACGTTAGTAACAGAACCCTCTTCAAACAAATCCAGAGGATAAGCTACATAACAAATATACTGGTTGTCTTCACCGCGAACTGGTTCGATATCATAGCAACGACCTTTGTAGCGGTCTAGGTCGGTGAGCAAATCAGTCCATACAGTTGTCCAGGTACCTGTAGAAGATTCAGCAGCTACAGCAGCACCAGCTTCTTCTGGAGGAACTCCGGGTTGGGGAGTCATCCGGAAAGCCGCTAAAAGGTCTGTATCCTTTGGAGTGTAGTCCGGGGTGTAATAAGTTAATCTATAATCTTTTACCCCAGCTTCATAACCTGATTTAGACTGAGTTCTCGTTTGAGAGTAAGACATATTTATCCAATCCTAAAAATCAATCTTTTCGCTTAAAAATTGCCTGACAGTAAAACCTTCGCTCAAATAGGATATTTCCTTGATAGGAAAAAATATCAATTCCTTTTATTACTTGTCCGTATTCAAGGGACTTTTGTTTATCAAAAAAAAGAATACTTAGCAAAGTCTCGATTTTTCAAGTTTCTACAAGTTATCTGCCCCTTTCAAACCCCAAGCAAATCAAAAAAAATTATTCCAACCTCGATATCTCTCAAACAACAAAAAGCATAATTACTTTAACTTAGTTGAGATTTAGACAAGCTAATAGCGAAAGTCAAAACTGTACTTTGAGCAATCTGTAGCCTGTCTCACAATATATCAAGAATTCGATTGGTTATTATTTGAATTCTTTTAACTTTTATATTTGAATTTCTTATCAGACATTTATTTTAACTTTTTATTAAGAAGTCTTTACAATGTAGCCGCTATAATATTTAGTCTTTTTAGTTTTTTGATCGGAGCAACTCCCGTCGTGAGGTGGTCTTAACTTTTAATCCAAAATCTAAAATCTAAAATCCAAAATTCTTTAACTCCTAACTGATAACTGATAACTGTTAACTGCTAAAGGGGAACACTGATGTTAGTTGTTTTGGTAGAAATTATCATCGTGGTGTCTTTTAGTAAACTTACTAGTTTATTTACTTCTTCTTCCTTACTGGGATTGGTGTTACTTTCGAGTATTGGCGATCGCGTTGCGGCAGAAAAAACTCTCCAGGTAGATCCAGCATATTTAACTCCGACTTATCCTGCTTCACCACCACCTCCGCGACAACAGCCTTTACCGAACCAAAGAAGACAAATCGAAAATATCGAAGAAACCGATTTTAGTGTCAAAGCGTTGCAGGCAGATTATACCGGAAATCTTTGGGTAGGTTACGGACGAGGATTAACGCGAATTAATCCCCACACCGGGGAAATTTTAGCTCGCGTTAATTTGCCAAATCGTGCTATTGGAGCAATGGTGCAAGATAAAGTCGGACGGTTGTGGGTGGGAAGTTATGAAGGATTGAAGCGAGTCGATCCCCGCAGTAATGAAATTACAGCCCAGAATTTATTTTTACCTTCCAAAAGAGTATTATCTTTACAAGTTGATCGACGCGGTTATGTTTGGGCGGGTACGGATAGCGGATTGGCTTTGATTAGTCCCGATGAAGGGTTAATTATGACCACATTGAAAAAACTTCCCGGTGTCAGTGCAAATGCCATGACAATGGACGCTCAAGGTCATCTTTGGGTAGGTACTTTGGATGGTTTAGTACGAGTCAATACCGCCAATGCTTTTGTAATCAAGCAAATTAAAGATTTACCGGGTACAACCGTACAAACACTTGCTATTGATTCTTTAGGATTAATTTGGGCAGGAACACCAAATAATTTACTCGTTATCAACCCGAAAACTGGTGCAATATTACGTTCTGTAACATCTTTGCGCGGACGCAATGTTACATCTATAAGTTTTGCTAAAGATAAAAGCGTTTGGGTTGGTACCGATAACGGTCTGTTACGATTAAATCCATATACGGGAGCCGTATTAGATCAAGTAGCGGGTTTACCTTCGAGTAGAATTATTTCAATTGCTCCAGATGTTGGCAACAAACTATGGATTGGCACCAGTGAGGGTTTAGCTTGGTTAATGCCCAAAATGGAAAAAGCCAAACCCCATCTTGCTTTTACCCGCGCAGTGCAGTAATTGGTAAAGGGATGGGGAGATGGGGGGACAAGGAGAGATTGATACTCCTAACTCCGGTGGTACTAACTCCGGTGGTACCGTACAGACGTAGCACTGCTACGTCTCTACAACAACTCCGGTGGTACTAACTCCTAACTCCTCATCTTCAATCCAAAATCTAAAATCTAAAATCCAAAATTCCCTAATGGCTATCACGATAAAAAAATTAATTCAATACAAACAGCAACAGCGTCCCATTGTAGTTTTGACTGCTTGGGATTATCTGATTGCTCAGTTATTGGATGATAGTGGGGTTGATTTAATTTTGGTTGGTGATTCGATGGCTGGGGTTTTGGGTTATCAAAATACGCTGCCGATTTCTCTCGAAGAAATGATACACCATGCAAAAGCTGTCAGACGGGGAGTAAAGCAAGCTTTGATGGTAGTGGATTTACCGTTTATGACTTATCAAGAAAGCGTTGCTCAAGCGATGCATTCGGCGGGTAGGGTATTAAAAGAAACGGGAGCGCAGGCAGTAAAATTAGAAGGTGGATATCCGGCAATGATAAATACCATTGCTTGTTTGGTACAAGCGGGAATTCCGGTGATGGGACACGTTGGTTTAACACCGCAATCTGTAAATCAAATGGGTTTGCGGCAACAAGGTAAGACAGAAGCAGCACGAAATCGGATTTTACAAGAGGCGATCGCCTTAGAAAAAGCGGGTGTTTTTTCGATAGTTTTAGAACATATTCACCCAGATTTAGCATTAGAAATTACTCAAAAAGTTAGTATTCCTACTATTGGTATTGGAGCCGGTTCTCACTGCGATGGACAGGTTTTAGTAACTTCTGATTTATTGGGACTTTCTGAAAAACAGCCGCCGTTTGCTAAAGTTTATACAAATTTACGAGAGGCTATTACTCAAGCTGTAGACGAGTTTAGTCAGGAAGTTCGGGAAGGAAAGTTTTGAGCAATTAAATTAACGTCAGAGATAATCATAGAAGTTGGGTTTTTATGACTATTTCGTGCTATTACCGATTTTCCTCGTAAAAACCCGACATATACCCGACGAAGAATTAAGATTTTACAGTTTGTTTTCCTGGTTTACCATAAAGATAACTGACCGGACGAAACATTGTATTTACCGCATAACATAAATAGTCTAAAAAGTCTAAAAAAAAATGCCAATACTAAATTTGCAGGTTCGGAGATTCAAATGAAAATTTTAGTTTGCTTAAGTCATGTTTAATTTGAAATTTAAGGTTCTTCAGGACATAGTATGCTAAATGTTTAAGGAAAAATGCGGAAATACTTAGCAATAAAGATTATTAGAGCAGTAAGGTTGATTATTGACTACATTTACTTTTTTTAGTTCATTTTTTCCCTTCTGCCTCCTGCCCTCTGCCAAGAGCCTTTTTTACGACTATTTAATTGGTATAACAAGTACTGAAGAACCAAATTTAATTTGAAATTTAATTTGAAATTAATACGATTGATTATATTTTTGATTAAAACGCAGCAGTGCAACATAATTCATCAAGTAAATTATGTTACATAAAACTGTTTTTGCAATATTTTTCGCTTTTTGAATTTTTTATAAATAATCATTTAACTGTATAGGTCAGCGTGCCATTATCGTGGGATATTGTAAATAGTAATTTATATATGAATTGCCGTTCCTTTAAGTTTAAGACTTACAGTTCTCCCTACAAACAGTTATCAGCTTTAAAATACCTCTGTTATGTCTAAGGTTCTAGTTTCCGATTCAATTGACCAGGCAGGAATTGACATCTTGTCTCAAGTTGCTAACGTTGATGTCAAATTAAATTTAAAGCCAGAGGAATTACAGCAAATTATTGGTGAATATGATGCGCTGATGATTCGTTCGGGTACTCAGGTAACTCAAGAAATAATTGAGGCTGCCACAAATCTCAAAATTATTGGTCGTGCTGGTGTCGGTGTTGATAATGTGGATGTACCCGCAGCTACGCGCAGAGGAATTGTAGTAGTCAATTCTCCAGAAGGTAATACCATTGCCGCAGCCGAACACGCGATCGCGATGATGATGGCAATGTCTCGTAATATTGCCGATGCAAACACTTCGGTAAAATCCGGCGAATGGGATCGCAAAAGTTTTGTTGGTACCGAAGTTTATAAAAAAACTTTAGGTATCGTCGGTTTAGGTAAAATTGGTTCTCATGTAGCTAGCGTTGCTAAAGCAATGGGAATGAAATTACTGGCTTTTGATCCGTTTATTTCCAACGAAAGAGCCGAACAAATGGGAGTTCAGTTAGTAGATTTAGATTTACTGGTACAACAAGCCGATTACATTACATTACACATTCCCAAAACTCCCGAAACCACTCATTTAATTAACGCCAAAATGTTGGCAAAGATGAAACCCAACGCTCGGATTATTAATTGCGCTCGCGGTGGAATCATTGATGAGGAAGCTTTGGCAGTAGCGCTCAAAGAAGGTACAATCAAGGGCGCGGCTTTGGATGTTTACGAATCGGAACCTTTGGGTGAGTCTCCCTTAAAAGCTTTAGGAAAAGAAGTTGTGTTGACACCACACTTGGGAGCATCCACTACCGAAGCCCAGGTAAATGTTGCCATTGACGTAGCCGAACAAATTCGCGATGTATTATTAGGATTACCAGCCCGTTCTGCGGTAAATATTCCCGGACTCAATCCTGATGTCTTGGAAAAACTCAAACCTTATATGGAACTAGCAGAAACATTAGGTAATTTGGTCGGACAGCTTGCCGGTGGCAGGGTAGAATTACTTAACGTCAGTCTGCAAGGAGAACTCGCAACTAATAAAAGTCAACCCTTAGTTGTAGCTGCTCTCAAAGGTTTGCTTTACCAAGCTTTACGGGAACGAGTAAATTATGTTAATGCTAGCATTGAAGCGAAAGAAAGAGGAATTCGCGTGATTGAAACGCGGGATGATTCGGTTAAGGATTACGCCGGTTCGCTGCATTTACAAGCAACAGGTAACTTAGGGACTCATGCTGTAACTGGTGCTTTGCTCGGTGGTGGAGAAATTCGCATTACCGATCTTGACGGTTTTCCCATTAACGTGCCACCAAGTCGTTATATGCTATTTACTGTACACCGAGATATGCCCGGAATTATCGGTAAAATAGGTTCCTTACTCGGCAGTTTTAACGTTAATATTGCCAGTATGCAAGTAGGACGTAAAATAGTTCGTGGTGATGCGGTAATGGTCTTGAGTATAGACGATCCTTTACCAGACGGAATCTTGAAAGAGATTACCAAAGTACCCGGCATTCGAGACGCATATACAGTAACGCTTTAATTAATTTTGGATTTTAGATTTTGGATTTTGGATTATTGCTATTGTAGGACTTACGCAACTGACAGATTTTTTTTTGCAACGGGTGTGTAGTTTAGAGAAATGCCGGAACGGTTAGGATAAGCTTCTTCTGTGTCACGCACCAACGGATTATTGTGACATTCACCCCTTTTGGTGCGGTTCCGAAGCGGCTATTACTGTATTGGTTAATTCACTTTTACTAATTAGCTATTAGCTTTTTCCTTCAATCTAAAATCTAAAATCTAAAATCTAAAATCTAAAATCCGATGGCAAAAACTTGGTGGGAACTACAAATTCTCTGCTCTCCAGAGATTGAAGATTCGGTGTTTTGGCGGCTTGAGGAATCCGGCTGTCGGGGAACCGCTAGTCAAAAAAAAGGTAACTTAATTTCAGTACAAGCATACTTACCAGAATCCCAAGCACACCTATTAGATTTAGCTGCACTATCGCTGTGTTTCCGTCAAGATGCTGTTTGTTTGGAAGCTCCCTTACCTTCCTTACAGTGGAAACTAATTGATGAAGAAGACTGGTCGAGTAGTTGGAAACAACATTGGCAACCTCAAGAAATTGGCGATCGCTTTTTAATCAATCCTTCTTGGATACCGGCTCCGGAAAATACAGAACGAATAATTATAAAACTTGACCCTGGTGTAGCTTTTGGTACTGGCGCTCATGCCACAACTCAGCTTTGTTTGGAATCGCTAGAAATGCGCTTTAGTGATATACCACAATCTTTTGTTGGCTCTGAAGAAAGAAAAGAAGCTGCGGTAATTGCTGATATTGGCTGTGGTTCTGGTATACTTTCTATTGGTGCTTTACTGTTAGGAGCAAAAAAAGTTTACGCTGTAGATGTTGACTCCTTAGCAGTGAATTCGACTATAGAAAATCGCGAAATTAATGGGATTGCGACGGAACGCTTGAGTGTAGCCCAGGGAAGTATAGAAGTAATCCAACAACTGCTTGTAGAGCCAGTAGACGGGATTGTTTGCAATATTTTAGCCGATATTATTATGGAATTAGTCCCCTCAATGAGCGCCATTGTCAAACCTACTACTTGGGCTATTTTTAGCGGTATTTTATTAGAACAATCCAACGCTGTCACCGAGGTTTTAGAGAAAAATGGCTGGTTGGTTGCCACTTTGTGGAAGCGGAAAGAATGGTGTTGTTTAAATACAAGGAGAAGTTAATTTTAAGAAATATTTTGGCAAAATTTATAAATTCCCGAATTAATAATGTAGAGACGTTGCAGTGCAACGTCTGAATAACTAAAGTTGATACAATTGAACTACTAATAATTGATTAGATTGTTGATTTTCTGGGATTTCAGGTATTCTTTTAGAAATCACTATCTTGTGCTTCAAACCGAGATAACGTAAATAACCAGCGATTTCCTCACCCCGTTGTCTTCCAATTTGCTGAGTGAACTCCGATTCACCAGGGTTGGAAAAAATTCGTATACCAACACTTTGAGAATCGAATTCTATAGCTTGCTTTTTTAATTGATCTAACGTTTCTACACCTTGACTAGTAATTCGATTCGAGTCAACCAAAAATTTTACCTGTACCTGTACCGGATTTTTAGTAATATCATCTGCTATTTTTAGCTTTTTGGGAGTAGGAGTAGGTGTGAGAGTAGGAGTAATTGCTGTTTCCGATTTATTCAATTCACTTGTTACTAATGTATTATTTATATCTGTATCATAAGTATATTCTAGGTTGGAATCGGAACCCAAGCCAAATTGATACGCCAACCAAATAGCAGCAATGCTAAGACCGAAAGTAGCTCCTAGAATAGAAATAAATCCAATCGGACTTTCACGCTTACTCATAGAATCCCATATTTTAATTTGCATTCTATTCTTTTTTTTACAATATTTTGTCAGTATTATCGAGTAAACGCCGTTACTATAGCAATGGTCATATTGGTTAGGACATCATACTTTGTTCTTAAGGGAACAGGCAAAAGTGAACAGGCAACAGAATAACTACAGAAGTCGGGTTTTGATCAAATTTGTGAGTGTGTTATGGATACTTATTCTAAAAACCCGACGGGAGCAACTGTAAAAAAAAAACCCAGTTTAAAAATAAACCGGGTTCTAAGTATTAGTAAATATCTTTACGATGCCCTATTCTCATAACGCTGTTTTAGAAGTTATTAGAGAAATTGTTGTAAGTGTTGAACCAATTGCGGTGCTTGCATTGCACCTTCAATTTTATCTACTGGCTGACCTTGTTTAAACAACACTAAAGTAGGAAGAGCATAAATTTGATACTGACTTGCTAATGCGGGATATTTTTCAGTGTCAATTTTAACAATTCTTATTCTTCCTTGGAGTTGGGAATTAACTTGATCTAAAATAGGTGCCATCATTTGGCAAGGGCCACACCAATCAGCGTAAAAATCTACTAATACTGGTACATCGGCACCAGATAACATTTCTTCAAAGCTGTTGAATTCTTTTTTACTAGCCATATTACAAAACCTGTTTTTTTCCTTTGCAGTTTAATATTAATGTCTAAAACAAAATTAACGTAAATCCTAGGTACGAATCAGCCTATTATATTTAGCGGGTTGAAATAATCAAATTATATTGAGGAAGACTAATGGAACTAATGAGCGAAAATTTGCAGAGTCTACGCTCGCAAGTTGCCGTTGTGACTGGTGCTTCGCGGGGAATTGGACGAGCAATTGCCCAAGAACTAGCAACATTCGGAGCCAATGTAGTTGTTAATTATGCAAATTCTAGTCAAGCAGCAGAAGAGTTAGTCTCCGAAATTACCTCAGCCGGAGGAAGTGCGATCGCGCTACAAGCTGATGTTTCTCAAGCGGAAGAAGTAGACACTTTGATAAATACTGTTTTAGAAAAATTTAATCGAATTGATATTTTAGTTAACAATGCCGGAATAACTCGCGACACTTTACTTTTACGGATGAAGCCGGAAGATTGGCAAGCTGTAATAAATCTTAATTTAACAGGTGTATTTTTGTGTACTCGTGCCGTTAGTAAAGGAATGTTGAAGAAGCGTTCGGGAAGGATTATAAACATTGCTTCAGTCGCTGGTCAAATGGGCAATCCCGGACAGGCAAACTACAGCGCAGCCAAAGCGGGAGTAATTGGTTTAACTAAAACCCTAGCGAAAGAATTCTCTTCTCGCGGTATCACCGTAAATGCTGTTTCTCCTGGGTTTATTGAAACTGATATGACAAGCGGTTTGCAATCGGAAGAAATTCTCAAAATGATTCCTTTAGGACGTTACGGTAAACCAGAAGAAATTGCTGGAATGGTGCGTTTTCTTGCCGCAGATAGTGCAGCCGCATATATTACCGGACAAGTTTTCAACGTTGATGGTGGAATGGTAATGGCGTAAATCAGTTATCAGTTATCAGTTATCAGTTATCAGTTATTGATAATTGTCCATTGATTTCTGACCGAAATACATGATTAAAAGCACAAATAAACCCAACCCTGTTAAATATTTAATGGGGTCTGGGATGCTAGGATTAGGAGAGAAAAAACCTTCAATAATACCGGCAATAATTAACATTGGTACAATACCAAATACCAACTGTACTGCTTGAGAAGCATGAAATTTAATTGCATCCAGACGACAATATTTTCCGGGGAATAAGATTGCTTTACCAATTAATAATCCCGCACCTCCAGCCAGAAAGATAGCGGGTAATTCTAAGGAACCATGGGGAAATACAAACGCCCAAAAAGGATAAGCTAAATTATTTTGACCGACTAAAGTTGCAACTGCACCAATTAATAAACCATTAAATACCATTAAATAAATTGTGAATAATCCAGCAGTGATTCCACCAGCAACTGCACCGAAAGATACCCTTAAGTTATTAATCATAATCCCAGAAGATGCTAAAGGTTCGACACCGACAATCGAACCCATCCACAATTCACCATCGTCGCGAACTTTGGAAATCATTTCTGGAGGAACTATTAAAGACATAAAGGTTGGATCTTGCCAAGCGTACCACCAAGCAACTAATGCTCCTAATAGAAACAAATAAGCTTGCTAATTCGCGGATTTCGTTGGCTTCTAGGGACTGATTTTTGGATATCAATTTTCGGGACTCAAACTACTTTGTGGCTGTTGGCGATCGCGTTTTTTATTCTTTTCGTGATTTACTCCGGCTATTTCGTATTTTTTGAAGCGTTATGGCAGGGACAAACACCCGGTAAACGGGTTGCTAAAATTCGCCTAATTAGAGATGATGGTAAACCGATAGGATTACCTCAAGCAACTTTACGAGCTTTATTAAGACCAGTTGATGAACTCTTATTTATCGGAGTTTTTCTAATTATGCTTGGTAACAAAGAAAAACGTTTAGGAGATTTAGTCGCCGGTACAATTGTCATTCAAAATCAATTACCCATAGCATCAACAACAATTGTAGTTTCAGAACAAGCTAAAGCATTCAGTTCTGAGTTACTTGAAATTGCCGATTTATCGCCGATGTTACCTGATGATTTTGCTGTAATTAGCGAGTATTTACGGCGACGTGTGGCAATGTTACCAAAAGCAAAAAATGATTTATCTTTAAAATTAGCCAACCAGGTAAAAGAAATTATTCATTTAGAAAATATCCCTAAAAATATCAGTTCCGATCTATTTTTAGAAGCTATTTATTTTGCTTATCAACAAAAAAATGGAGAATGGAGGGGTTAATAGTTGACAGTTGACATCTACTAACCACTAACCACTAACCACCATTATTTAATTATCAAAAACCAAAACTGGGGAATCTGGTTCTCGATAATAGCGAGTCATGTCATCAAATTTACGTAATTCGGCGCGATGCACCGTAAATTCTGCTAAATTATCAGCCCATTGTTGATTTAATTCTGAAAGCATTGTGGCAAAATTGACACGGTTTAAATCGGGTGCAATATCGCCAAAATAACCTAAAGTGACGTGTGCTGTAAAATGATACTGTTGTTCAATTCCCAAAGCTATCAGCTTGGGATTTTGATAAATGGCTCGACGCAAATTAATTATTTGCTCATAACTATTTTGATCCAAAGGGACTAAGCAAACTGCTATAGCCCTTGGCATCAGCATTAATCCTAACATTTGCCATCTTGGAGGATTCTTTGCAGCCACAGAATTTTGATATTGTTGAAAAATATCACTAAAGCATGACCGTAACTGTTGATCAAAATCTGGATTTTTTGCGCTAGCGTCGCGGTAAGCATTGTCCCAAATTAAGTCCGCTAAAGTCAAATGAAAACTATCAGGAGGTAACGGAATAATTAAATCCGAACAATAAGGCAACTGCAAAAGTTCCTTTTGATAACCCCGCAACTTCGAGCAAAAACTAGAGTTCATTGAATCTTCTTCCCCATGGGGTGGGGTAATTAACGTATACCCAGGAAAAGATACAGCCTTTCTTTCCCCTCCTGGATGTGGTGCAAATTTAGGAGATTCCTTCAGATGCTGAACTTGAGAAGTATAAGCTTCCGGCAACGTCATCCGCGCCACCCGATTCATGTAAGTTTGATAATTATCGTCCAACCTTGATATCCTCTCGCACTCCGATAGATAAATTGTAGGCAAAATCACCCAATTTAACCAAGGTTAAAGGTCTAAGGTTTAAGATCAAAGATTAAAGGTCTAAAATTAAAGGTTAAAATTCTACTTTGTCTCCCCCGAACCCCATC
>NZ_JADEWL010000295.1 GCF_015207665.1 Plectonema cf. radiosum LEGE 06105 | reverse complement strand
TAACTGATAACTGATAACTGATAACTGATAACTGATAACTGATAACTGATAACTGATAACTGATAACTGATAACTGATAACTGATAACTGATAACTGATAACTGATAACTGATAACTGATAACTGATAACTGATAACTGATAACTGATAACTGATAACTGATTATCTCCAACCTAAAAGACGTAATGTGGGAACGATTAAATAATTGCTTATCCCCAACCAAAAACTCATGAAGATGCCTAACGCACAGAAGAAGGCTATTTTTAGCCACAGTTGTGATATATCGAAGGGAGTCGATCCATTTAATATAGTTGGTGATAAACCTAATTTGATTAAGCCTGCAAAAATAATTGCCGTACCC
This sequence comes from Plectonema cf. radiosum LEGE 06105, assembly GCF_015207665.1. Classification (GTDB taxonomy): domain Bacteria; phylum Cyanobacteriota; class Cyanobacteriia; order Cyanobacteriales; family Nostocaceae; genus Rivularia; species Rivularia radiosa_A. The sequence continues at coordinate 1,556 of NZ_JADEWL010000295.1, read as the reverse complement.
AATGCTGTCATTATGGCATGAATGATTTGATGGGAACGAAGTCCTAAACCCAAAGTCAGCATGGACATGGCAAATAATATCATTCCGACCCATGCGGATGCTTGCTGTGGTGTAATTAATTGTAAAATAAACCAGCCTCCGCTATAGCCGATTATTCCCATTGATGATGCAATTAAAAATCGCCGCTTTTGCTCGAATCCTCCGGCTAAAGTTATTCCCCAAGCGGTTCCCAAACCGGATGCTGCAAATAAAACGATTTCTGAACCTACTACTGGTTGGGGATTGGATGTAAAAGCTAATAATAGGTTAGTCACTACTTCGCCGATTTTATCCCCTAAAATTGTCCCGAATGCCAGAAAAAAACCGGCAATTGTACCTATACAAGCTCCAATACTCGCAACAATCATTGTCCATAGAGTTTCAAAACAGGCGCGAATTATTCCTATAATTACCTTGAACGTAAAAACAGTAGTTTGACCTACACCTTCGGTTATTCCAACAGTAAATTGTTCGACAAATTCTTTGATTTCCTTAAAAATCCCTTTTCGCTGCCTTGCTGGTAAATATGATGTTGACTTAGTTGATTTAATTATCTGCTGTAAACGTTTTTGAACAATTACCGCATTTTCGGGACGCGATCGCACTTCTTCTTGTGCCATATCGTCAAGTAAATCTACCAAAAGGGGGTTGATATTATTGCCATTTGCTGAAAATTTTAATGCTTCTCGCCAGCGCAAAGTTCCTGTCATTGGATCTTCCAAATCTTGAGGATTTTTAGCCGTAAGCAATTCAATCATTGTTCTACCAAGAGCGTAAAAATCCACCGTTGGTCCGACATTGCGTCCGGTGACTTGTTCTGGTGGACTATAACCTGTAGAAAATAATCTAGTGGAACCCGATTGACGATGAGCAGCAGCAACGCTAAAGTGTTTTGCACCACCAAAGTCAATTAACACTAATTGAGAACCCTTTAAATTGGGAGGAGGATTACGCAGCATCAAGTTAGAAGGCTTGATGTCACGGTGAATAATCATGTGTTCGTGGAGATGCCGCAAAATATCCACGGCTTGCTTTAACCAGTCTAATACTAAGTCTTGAGGACAACCTTGGGGATACAAATAAGGAACTTCCTCCAAAGTTTGGCCATTGATTTTTTCCATGATCAAACAAGGTAAATCCAACTTAGTCGTAGAACTTGAGAGACTATGGAAAAAATACCCATTATTTTCAACTTGAGGAGTACCGGGATGCTTTAAGCGTTGTAAAACCTCTGCTTCTTGAGCAAATAATTCCAGTGCTTTCGTTGAAGTTTCTACCAGCACTTTCAATACTTTTTCTGTTTGTGTCTCAATATCCCAAACCGTATAAATTCTCGCAAAACCCCCCGAACCCAAACGTTCGAGCGGAATAAATCGATTTTGAAGTTGTAATTGTGCGCCACAACTCAAGCAAAATCTATTTCCCCACGGTTGGGGATAAGGGCGGGAACAATTTGGATTTACGCAGTGAATCGCATTTAAATTAGGTTGAGACACGGGAAATAGGGAATGGGGAGA
>NZ_JADEWL010000117.1 GCF_015207665.1 Plectonema cf. radiosum LEGE 06105 | reverse complement strand
CCCCCATCCCTTCTCCCTACTCCCTTTCTTACAATAAATTATCCGAGCATCTTGCCATTACGATAGGATATATGCTATATACAATAAAGTTTCGGACGTATAGCTCAGTTGGTTAGAGCGCTACGTTGACATCGTAGAGGTCACTGGTTCGAATCCAGTTACGTCCATTTTTAATCAGTAAAAACTCCTGTCCGCTTTCGGTGGGCAGTTTTGTCACTTGCGACATTATTTGACCGCGTTAACAGATTAATGCCATTTAAGTTGATTGGGATATAAATATATATCTAAATCAATCACCAATAAAGTCGAGCTTAGAAAAATGAATATGTTTTTGCATGGGGTGGATAGTGTACGGATTGAATGGGGTGAAGATGCTCAGGTATGGGTGTCTAGAACTCGGCATGAAGGAGATGAGCATCGGGAAAGTTTTCTACCCAGAGAGTGACTTACTCTAAGACAGGTGTTGATGGCACAATATTGAAGAAAGAACTACACTTCTACAATAAACAATACAGGTTTTCAGCAGATGAAAATTATCTCTTTTAGCGAGGCAAACAATAGCCTAAAAACGGTTTTAGATCAGGTGACGGAAGATGCTGACTATACAATTATTACCAGAGGGGATGCGGATGATGCGGTGGTGATGTCGTTGGAGTTATTTAATAGTTTAATGGAGACTGTGCATTTATTGAAGTCTCCCGCAAATGCAGCCCATTTAGAGCGTTCTATTGCTCAATTTAAACAGGGGAAAGTGATGGAGCGAGATTTGCTAGATGACTAGAATGTTGGCATGGACTGATGAGGCTTGGGCTAATTATATTTACTGGCAAGGGCAAGATAAAAAGACTCTCAAAAGAATTAATAAACTGATTGAGGAGACGATGCGGATGCCCTTTGAAGGTATTGGTAAGCCAGAGCCTCTAAAGGAAAATTTAGCCGGATTTTGGTCACGGCGAATTGATGATACAAATCGGTTAGTTTATGCTGTTGATGATGTTTATTTAACTATTATTTCTTGCCGATATCATTATTAATTCTACAACAAATCGCACTATTACTATTAGGATTATGATTATAAAAAAAATGGGTGGGGATTTGCAGAAGCTTGGTTATGGGGAATGAGAACTAGTTAGAGAAACATCTAGCTGAGGTCGTATTATCTCACAAATTACCGCTATCACTTAAAATTTTCTGAAATTATGACTAAAGTAGAATTTACCATTCCCGTTCATTCTGTTAACAGTACCATCCGAAAAGAAGCAGAAACTAAAGCCAAAGAAGCGTATGTGATGACTCTACTTAAATATGGAGAAATTAGCAGTGGTAAGGCTAGTCAATTACTAGGAATTTCTCGATTAGACGTAATAAACCTAATGTCTAAATATGAGATATCTTTATTTGACGATAGTATGACTTTGGACGAATTTCAGCAAGAGATTAATCAGGCAAAAATGAAATTACAAGGCAATAATTTATGATTGTTGTCTCAGATACAACCCCATTAAGTGAACTTTCTAAAGTTGCTAAATTAGACTTGCTTCAAGCTGTTTTTGGTAGAGTAATAATTCCTCAACAAGTCTATGAAGAATTAACAACGGGGAATCATCCCGCAGTTTTAGCTGTAAAATCAGCCTTATGGCTAGAAGTTCGTTCTATAAGTAATAACCAACTCATTGAACAACTACAATTAGAAACAGACTTAGATTTAGGAGAATGTTAGGCAATTATTTTGGCAGAAGAATTAAAAGCAGATCAACTTTTAATTGATGAAAAAGCTGGGAGAAAAGTTGCTATTAGTAGAGGCTTGCCAATTATTGGTTTAGTTGGAGTGATTATCTTAGCAAAAGAGCAAGGATTGATTGATAATGTCAAAGATATTTTAGATGATTTAATGAGTAAAGGAACAAGAATAAGCCCAAAGATTTATGATTATGCTCTAATTACAGCAAGAGAAATTTAAAACAATCTGACAATGAACCTATCCCCAAGTGACTGGCTAGAAAATATCATCTCCCAACTTCCAGCCCTTACTCTTCTGCAAAACATGGGCTATGAATATCTCACACCACAGTCAGCCCTAGCCAAACGTATGCTGGGTTTGTCGTTGGGCTCGGTTGCCCTCCGGATTCCTGGTGGATGAGGCGAAGACAGCGCTACTGCGATCGCAAAACTCTTGGCATTGAAATAAGCCTACTGTGTGTCACGCACCAACCACCGATTGTACTCAGGCTATTCCTGATTATTTATAAAATTCTTCAATAGGAACTTAATGTAACAGAAGTTGGTCTGGTAAAACAACTTTTAAAAATTTTGCCTTGATATTTTTTATTCTCAAAAAAAAACGCAAGTGTCAAGAGTGTAAAGAGTGAAATATTAATCTTTTTTTCTACGTTAGCATTCACAAATAACTAAATTTCAACAAATAATTATCTGCTTATCGCCATTAAAGTAGAATCGTAGTTGTTAATTATTAATCAATCATGCAATTCTTTATTAAATATTGATATATACCTAGATGATTTTTGACGATAAAATAGTCATTAACGCGCAAACCAGAGCAAGAAAAAATGCAGTGATTTACTTCAGTATAAAGATAGAGAATTTGCTGTATTAAGCTTGTATAGATGCTTCGCGGTTTTATTCTCAATTAGAATTATCAAGTTAATAAAAACTTTGAAAAAATGTGGCTAAATTTCACAAATTTGTTAACATCAAATAGCTGCTGTCCGGCGGCATTGCATAAATGCATTTAAACGCTCTTAACAACCTTGGTTAAGTAGATAAAATGCCAATCAGTATGGGATGTCGCGATTATTAGTGGTTAAAAATTGAAAGTTAAAGAAAAAGCTTCGAGAAGAAGTTGTAAAACTCTTTACTTTCCACTCCAGCTAGTATCTATGATGGTACTTGCGAATTTTTCTGTTCGATTGTTTTTTAAACATTCGCTCCTCAACACAACACACTGATTTATTTATTTAGTTGCTTCATCTGGCTCTAATAGGAGATTCAAATGAAAAAGTTTATTCCTTTTCTAATCGGCGGTATTTTATTAACAGGTGCAGTTGGTTGTGGTGAAGAAGCCGCTAAGACTGATTCAGAAAATCCCAGCGCTACAAATGGGGTTGTACAACCCGCAGCAAGAGAAGCTAGCGAAACACAAGGTTTAAATCAACCTGGAGAGGTTGCTGGTGGAGAAACTACAGCTGTAGATCCAACTGGTGCTGCTAACCTAGAAAGTCCGCAAGAAAGCGATTTATCAAAAGAAGTTAGTAAAAAACTCAAAGAAAACTTACCAACTAGCGAATTAGAAGTAAAAGAAGCTGAAGGGGTTGTTAGCGTTGGTGGTACAGTTTCTTCTCAAGAAGAACTCCAGCAAATTGAACCTTTGACTAAGGGTGTTAAAGGTGTTAAAGGAGTGAATGTAGAAGCTAATGTTACAGATGCTAGTGAAGGTGCAAATCCAGCAGAAGGTACCACTAATCCTCAGTGAACAGTGGACAGTTGATATGCTCCCTATCTGAATGAACACCATACACTACTCCGGGGACTGATAGCTGATAACTTTAATTAAGGGAGATATACGGGACTTACAGTTAGTTAAGTCCTGTTTTTTTGTGTGTTGAATTATTAAATGTTTTCGTGAATAGAGCAGCCAATCTTTATTTTTAAAATGCTTTAATATAAGAAAATAAAATCATGATCGAGAGAGGCGATCGCAATAAAACTGCATTTGGTGGTATTCCGAGAACCATTAGATGGAGATTATGCGGTTAAATTTACACTCACCACTGGAACGGTTCAACCCTTAGCATTCAATGATGTTTCTGTTTGTGTAGATCGAATTATCAATTGATAATATTAAGGCAATAGGGAACAGTTAACAGTAATAGTAATAAAAACCCGACTTATTCATTGAAAAGTGATTAAAATATTTTTCAAATCATAGAGACAATAGAAATACATCCCACATTCGTGGTCAAGTTTTTATTTTCAAAAATAAACTCGCTATAGTCAGCTAAATCGTCGATTCCAATCAAATTCAGGACAATTTCAGTTGCTAACCAAAAGCATATTTTTACTAATAATTTTTGCCAACGTATATTCATAATTCCCTCTCTTGATTCATATTAGAGAAGATGTTTTTTAAAACCTTACTTATGTACTAGTGTCAAAATAAGATTGTTATGCAGTTGTAAAATAGACATCTGCAAAAATTAAAAAATTAATTATGTATTGAGTTATATTTTTATGCAGATGTTGTAATAAGCAATAACACCTAACAGTACTATGTCTGGGACATTATTTAATGTGAGTTCGATGTTGTCGGCTGCTTCTATTGCTGCTTAAATCAGAAGGAAGCTGTAAAACCTTGATTTTTACTGGGATTAGAAGTCGGGTTTTTATAACTATTGCCTATTACTACAGACATTTATCCTAAAAACCCGACTTCTGTGATAGTCGTCGAATTCACTTTATTGAATTAAAATTATTTAATACTTCTACTAATTTCTCAATATGACTTGCTTGGTGAGTTGCCATCAATGAAATACGAATCCGACTAGTGGGAACTGTCGGGGGACGAATTGCTGGAGCGAAAATTCCCGATGTTTTAAGATAATTGCCGATTTTTAATGCTTCTGCTGCACTTGCTACTTCAAAACAAATAATTGCTGATTCTGATGGGAATATTTTTAAATTTGGTAGATATTGCTGTATTAAGCTTTTCAAATAATCAACATTTTCCCACAATTGACGACGACGAGTAGATTCTTCTTTAACAATTTTGATTGCTGATAAAGCCGCAGCCGTATCACCGGGTGATAATGCAGTACTATAAATCCAAGTGGGAGCGCGATTTCGTAAAAAGTCAATTAAATTTTTACTTCCTGCAATATAACCACCCAAACTACCCAAAGCTTTACTTAAAGTACCAACTTGAATTAACTCCCTATTCGTACAATCAAAATGTTCCACACAACCAGCACCAGTTTTTCCTAATACTCCAGTAGCGTGGGCTTCATCGACTAATAACATACAGCTAAATTCTTCAGCAATATCTAATAGTAGGGGTAAAGGACACAAATCCCCATCCATACTAAAAACACTATCAGTAATTATCAAACAACGGCGATAACTTTGGCGAACTTCTTGCAACTTACTTTTTAAAACCGTAACATCGCCATGGGGATACTCAATAACCCCAGCACCACTGAGAATTGCCCCATTTTTCAAACTTGAATGATTGTACTCATCAGATAAAATTAAATCCCGTTTACCAACTACAGCAGTAATTGCACCCAAATTTGCTAAATATCCCGAACTGAAAACCAAAGCATCCTCTGTTTTTTTCAGTGATGCGATCGCCATTTCTAATTCACCGTGTAATTCTCTATGACCGCTGAGTAATCTAGAACCAGTACTACCAGTCCCAAAATGTTGAATAGCAGTAGTTGCAGCCTGAATTAAACGCTCATCCCCAGCCAAACCGAGATAATCATTACTGGCAAAATTGATTACCTCGCATCCTTGTAAAATCACAGTAGCACCAGCACCACCGTGGATAGATTGTACCGAGCGGTACCAATCAGCGCGGTGAATAGTTGCCAAAGATTGCTCTAGCCAAGCATAACAGTGATCAGTCATCAGTTATCAGTTATCAGTTATTAGTTATCAATTATCAGTTACTAGTAGGACTTACGCAAAGGTAACGTAACTGCGTCATTACGAGCGATGAACCGCACCCTTCGGGTGATAGCGACGTAATCGCCAGAATCCTGCGTTCGCGTAGCGTGTCCGAAGGACATATGCTTCCCTACACTCCGTTTTGGTCGCAATGACAATTTCAGTTTGCGTAAGTCCTGACTAGTTGGCAATTATAATTATTATTCATTGTTAACTGCTCACTGTTCACTGCTCACTGTTAACTGTTAACTGATTCAGTGCTGCTGAGATGTGCGATTGCTTGTTTAATCCAATCTTCGACAAAAGCGTCTTTGGGTAATCCAATATCTTCGCCGACGACGTGGAGAGCATAGCTGACTTCGTTAGCAGTGTAACCTAAAGCGAGTAAAGTCATTTGCACTTCTTCGAGAATTCCTGGTGCGGGGCCACCTGTAGCCACGAAGAAACCGGCATTTTTCCGCCAATCGATCAATTTGTTTTTCAATTCTAAACAAATGCGTTCGGCGGTTTTCTTGCCTACACCGGGAGCTTGAATTAATAATTGTACGTTAGCAGCGATAATCGACTGGACTAACTCTGGTAATTCCAAAGTATCGAGCAAAGCGATTGCTAAAGCACTACCAATTCCACTCACACCAATTAAAAAGCGAAATAAATCCCGTTCTGCTGGAGTGCTAAATCCGTAAAGTAACGGTACCTCTTCCCGGATTTGGTAATGGGTAAAGATTTGCACTTCACCCCCAGATTCCGGTAATTGCTGAGCCAATTTTGCAGGAATTTGTAAATCGTAGCCGATACCGTTCACCTCTAAGGTGAGAATATGACGATTAGCGCTATTTTTCTGGATAGCAGCGACGATTCCTTTGAGATAACTAATCATAAGAAACCAAAGTATTTTAAACCTTCAATAATTCCACCTGCACATACATTTTTCGCCAGGTAACGGTAGTCAGCAGGATTTTCATCATGCCATTGGAGTAATTCGGGACGAGCGTTTCCCACAAGGATACCTCGTTCTTTTCCAACTGCAAATAAAGCAATATCATTACCCGAATCTCCACAAGCTACTGTTCTTTCTGCTACAAAGTTCCACTTTTGGCGGAGAAATTGCATTGCCTGACCTTTATCGCTGTTACTGGGTACAATGTCAAGGTCAATACCACTGCTGTAGATTAATTTGACATCTAAACCACTGGTTTTCAACATAGATTCCAGTTGTGGTAAAACCCTTGTTGCTACAGGTTGTTCAAGGAAAAAACTCACCTTGAATTCACCTTGTTCTGTATCTGGTTGTGGTTGTAACTCCGAGAAATTAGCAGTTTTAGATAATACCACTTCTCGGTTCCATCTTTGAGAAAGTTTTTCTGCCCAGCTAGAATCGGGGGTATCGCTTTTGTCTAAATAGATTTCCGTTCCTACGGATAAGACTAAAGCATCCGGTTCCATCAAATTTCTTTCATTTTTAAGTTCTTGATATAAAACTGGCGATCGCCCTGTAGCATATACAATTTTAGTGCCATGTTCTTGGCGATGTTGGCTTAATAGTTGTGATAATTCTTTAAGCGCATGATCATCACCGACAAAAGTATTATCTAAGTCCGTTACGAAGAGAAATCTAGCCACGTTTCTATCGTCCCTTGGTTTACAGCTTTATCATCTGCATAGTTTATGCTGTTTTGGACATTAGATGTAACATAAAATTTAAGATTTTTGGTTGGGAATTGGTAATTGGGAAAAGATAAGAAGTCTGGTTTTTAGGATAAATGTCTGTAGTCACAGGTAATCGTGATAAAAACCCGACTTCTGTGCTAGTAGTTCACCACATTAATTTTGAGGAGTTAAAATACCTCTTCGTAGGTTGGGTTAAGCGTTGGCGAAGCCTGTCCGACAGGACATAGCGCAACCCAACGCGGGTGCCGAGGCTCCACTACGTTAAGCCCAACCTACAATATTACATTGATTACCCCTCATAAGTTATGAGGGGTAACGCGTTCGTAGTGCGTTGGCGTAGCCTGCCCCGAAGGGGGATACGTCCCGCTCGCTCGAAGCCATCAGCGAGCAAGATGCTCGCACTACGAATTAGGAATTTATTACCCCCCCCAAAACTAATGAAAAGGACTACTAGTAGTCGAATTCACGTTTATTTAGGTGGGTTAGAAAAAAACTGATTATTATTAATGATTTCAAGCTCCCGGTTTGACTAGTTGGGGTATTAATTAGGGCTTGTTGAATAAATAAATATAATAAATAGGACTTACGCAATATCTGACTCAAAAAGTTATTCTCTACTCCCTATTCCCTATTACCCATTCCCTATTACCTATTACCTATTACCTGTATTAATTTAATCGCTTCTAAGGCTTCTACGGCGGATTTGTAACGTTCGGAAGCATGATAGCTTACCATTTTATCCAAGATTGCTGCCAGTTTATCGCTGACTTGCGCCCATTCACGCCATTCTGGGCTACCTGTATCGGAGTGCGATCGCAGTTCATGGGGATTTAATCCAGTTAATGCCTGTATGGCAATCATCCCTAGGGCATAAATATCACTGCTGAGACGGGGGTGTCCCGCAAATTGTTCTGGTGGTGTATAACCTCGTGTACCAATAGCGACAGTAGCTAGTTCCGTTTGTTCTTTTGATTGTGGTTGCATTAATTTCACGGCACCAAAATCAATCAGTACTAAGCGATTATCTTGACTACATCTAATAATATTTCCCGGTTTAATATCGCGATGAATTACTTGACGCTGGTGAATAAATGCAAGAATTTCTAATAGTTCTGTGAGCATATTAATCACATAATTTTCATTTTTTATATCTTGATGAGGAGGTAATTCGTCACTCAAAGGATGTCCGGGAATAAATTGCTGTACTAAATAAAATTCTTGTTCTTCTTCAAAAAATGCGTATAATTCTGGTATTTGAGAATGTTTTCCTAATAGTTCGAGAATTTCTGCTTCTGAGTCAAATAATCTTCTGGCAACTTGTAAAAATCGAGTATCTCTTCTAGCTGGCATTAATTGTTTGACTACACAAGTTGGTGAACCGGGACGTTGGGTATCTTTAGCTAAATAAGTACAGCCAAAACCACCTTGAGCAAGAACTCTAGTAATTTTATAACGATTGCTAAGCAAGCAAGAAGAAGCGGTAGAAATAGCAGCGCCAGAGATTACAATTTGTTTTCGAGGTGCGTCTTGAATGCCAGTAGTTTCATTTAAAAGTGTATTTAATTGTTCTATAGCAACTTTTTGTTTTTCAACTTCTAAAATAATAAATTTTGTCTGTAACTGGGTTTGATAACTAGTATAACCAATTACTGCAACACTAGTAAAAACCAAGGCGATAGCGGAAGGTACAACGGGAAGCCAACCAGCTTGTACAATCAATAAATAACAAATCCCCACCAAACTAGTTAGCGTTACACCGGATACTAACAGTAACAAGAAAGGTCGGCGTATATACCATGCCAAAACCCCACCAAATAAAGACCATCCTCCTATCCATAGGATTTCTAACCATTCGGGTAAATACCAGATTATAGGTCTACCATCTAACACAGCACTAATAATTTGACTCGTCATCTGTGCGTGAATAAACAGAGGAGATACTGTTGCAGCTTGGTCTTCGGAGATACTATAAGGAGTAAGTACACCACGGTCAAGACTACGAGCGTTAGTACCAATAATTACTAAACGGTCTTGAATTAAATTAGGATTTACTTTACCTGTTAAAAGCTGGGTTAAAGTAACAGTATGGGCAATATTATGTGGATTACGGTAATTAATTAGAATTTGAGAACCTTTATAATCAAGGTTTATATATCCACCAGAGTTTTTTTTCAAATGAGGAATCGGTACTTGATTTAAAGAAAAGATATTACCAGAAAAACCATGTTCAATACCTTGTTGATCTAAATAATCTACTGCAAGTCTACTAGCAAAAGAATAATTGGTATTACATTTACTATTTGGAAAAGGTGTTTGAAACAATAAACCCCGACGCACAACATTATCATTGTCGGTAACTAAATCATTAAAACCTATATTATCTTCAGAAAAATTGGGTGGTGGAGGTATTTCTGTTGCTGTTTTGTCCATACCTTGAAATACACAACCAACAATAATATTATCTTTGGGTATTCCTGCGGCTAAATTAGTTTGTTGGATATTTTTAATATATAAACTAGTATGTAAACCAATCAAACGCGGTTGATAGGATTGAATTTTGTTTAATAGTTGATTAATTGTTTCATCGGAAAGGGGATTTTTTTGCTGCTGTAAATCTTTATCAGTAACAGTCACCAATAAAATTCGCTTATCAGGTGGTTGTGAGGGACGCAAAAGCATCATTTCGTCATAAGCACGCAACTCCCATCGCTGCAACCATTTTAATTCCCGTGCTAACAATACCAAAACAGTAACAGCCAAACTAGTCACCAAAATTGTTCGCAACCAGTTATTAGGAGTCGAATCTTGAATAGAAATATTGCGGGTGCTATCTACAACTTGAGGAAGTTGTGTGTCATCTCTTACCGACAAAGTACCCGGTTGATTTCTCAAAAATGCTGCACAGAAATTGTGTAAGATTCTCCTAATCACATTAAATATGGTCTCATTCGATTTTGGATTGTGTCCTTCGGACACTCTACGCTAATAGATTGTGGATACATTCGCTTAGCTCAGTACAAGCTTTGGATTACTCCCATATCTGAAACTAAAGGTTTGAAATATTGATAATACGCACTGTTAGATGTATTTTAATATAATTGAGAATGAAAAATGAAGGAAAATATTTAGTTAAGAGTTATACAATTTTATCAAAATCTTGATTTAAGTTTTGAAGTTCGGGAACAGGGAACAGAAAAATTATATTTTTATTATATTTTTATACATATAACTCCTAACTTCTTTCCCCAATTCAAAATCTAAAGCTTGTAGGTTCGCCTCGCAAATGTATCTAAAATCCCAAATCTCAAATTAATAAATGCATCAAACTTCCGGACGTTGGCGTTTAGGGCTAGGATTATCCTTGCTGACGGTTATCTTATGGGGTGTTTTACCGATTTCCTTGTCAATTGTACTACAGGGCTTGGATGTTTATACCTTAACTTGGTTTCGCTTCTTAGTATCTTTTTGTTTACTAGCTGGTTATTTAAAGTTACGGGGGAATTTACCAACTTTTTCGCAATTACGTTCTACTTCCCCAAAGCTGGTATTGATTGCAACTATCTTTCTAGGGATAAACTACATCTTGTTTGTCCAAGGTTTAGCTGTTACCACCCCTGCAAATGCTGAAGTTTTAATCCAGTTAGCACCATTGTTAATGGGTTTGGGAGGTTTGGTAATTTTTAAAGAACGCTATACCTTACCTCAGTGGATTGGTATAAGTATTCTTAGTATCGGCTTTGTTTTATTCTTTCACGAACAATTATCAAATTTGATTACCGCACAATCAACATATCTATTTGGTAGTGGTTTGATTGTACTAGCTGCAATTACTTGGTCTATTTATGCTTTAGCTCAAAAACAGCTTTTGCAAAGTTTATCTTCTGCTCATATTATGATGATTATTTATGGCGGATGTGCTTTATTATTCACACTGGTTGCTAATCCTAAAATCATTTTTACACTGAATTTATTGCAGAGTGGAATGTTGATTTTTTGTGCTTTAAATACTTTAATTGCTTATGGTGCTTTTGCCGAAGCATTAGAACATTGGGAAGCATCGAGAGTCAGTGCTGTATTAGCTTTAGCTCCTGTTGTAACATTATTATCATCTTGGTTTGTATCAGAAGTTTCACCAAATTTAATTCCCACTGAGCATTTTACATTACTAGGAATAGTTGGAGCGGTTTTAGTTGTATGTGGTTCTACGGCAATTGCATTAGGAAAAAGAGAATAAGTTTCAATTTACCAACCGTGGTTTTACTGGTAATAAAAATCCAATTAATCATTACTTAAAAGTTAAACTTTATCTACTGAAGCAGATGTTTCTTTTATCTGCTATCATGTCATGGTGAACATGAAGAAATCAATTCAATCTGTTGAGTAGTAAGTAATTTGACTTACTTATAAACACGGTTGAAAATTAAAATAGCATTCTACCTACCTAGTCTTGCTTAATTGAATCAATAAATAGATTATTCGTAGGGCAACTAATATTTAACTGTTAATTGATAACTGTTAACTGTTAACTGATTCAATTCCATCCAGGGTGTCTGAGCTACCAAATATGTCTAGTTAAAGCACATTTTTTGGCAAAGCACGAGTGATGAACAGCTTGTTTGGTAAATGGACTGACAACGTGAGAAAATCTTGGTTGTTGTTAGTTCTATCTGTGCTGATATCGGTTTTTGGTATCAGTAATTATGCTCGGACTGCGGAGCGAATTTATGCATCTTATTCAGCTTTTCAACGTTCTATTTCTATAACTGCGTTAGAAAAATTTGCCGAAAAGGGCGAACTTACCGAAGATTTGGCAGTGTATGCACAATATTTGAAACCTGAACAAATTACTGAGTTGCGGCAAGTTTTAACAAGTCAGATAAAAGTCCATCCTGTAGCGGTTTCCCAGTTTCTGTATACCTCCCAAGGTGAATTCATGTTACGACGGTTGGGAGAAGTAATTAGAACTAAATCCGGTGAAAATAAGGCGGGATTTCATGCTTTACGTTCAGCTTTAATTTTAGCTGCTGATGAACCTGGAGGTTTAACATTATTAAATATATTGCGCTCGTATCCCAACTCCAGCATTAATATTGATTTAGCGCGAACTTTGCAAATATCGGCAGAATTAGAAAGATTAGTAAATCAAACTAATAAGGCTGTTGCAGCAGTTTCTGCTAAGTCTGATACGGAAGCTGCAATTCAAACATCAGCCAACGTTAATAATCTACCTACATTAAATCGTAGGGGAAAGTTTATCGCTAAAAAGCAAACGCTAAAGTTTTTTGACGTTATTCGCGGAAGATTGTTAACAACTGACATTTATCTTCCGAATATTCGCTCCTCCGTACCTGTAATAGTGATTTCTCACGGTATCGGTACCGACAGCAGCAACTTTCGATATTTAGCCGATTATTTAACTACATACGGGTTTGCTGTAGTTGTTCCCAATCATCCGGGTAGTGACACTAAGCAAATACAATCTTTATTGAATGGAAGCGCTTCTGAAATAGCACAACCGGAAGAATTTATCAATCGTCCAAAAGACGTGAAGTTTATCCTTGATCAATTAGAGAAACTTAACAAAACCGATTCTCCTTTTCAGCAACGTCTAGACTTACAGCAAGTCGGAGTATTCGGACAATCTTTCGGTGGTTATACAGCTTTAGCTTTAGCCGGTGCAAAAATTAATTTAGAGAAAATAGACAAAAATTGCAATCAAGAGACATTAAAAGAAACCTGGAATATGTCTTTACTGCTGCAATGTCGAATCCAGGAACTACAAGTAAAGCAGCCAATTGAGCAATATAATTTATACGATGCAAGAGTTAAAGCTGTAATTGCAGTTAACCCAATTACCAGCAGTATATTTGGCAAAACTGGCTTGAATGAAATCAAAACCCCAGTCATGATGGTAACAAGCAGCGAAGATACCATTGCACCGGCTTTATACGAACAAATTCTACCTTTCTCCTGGATTGCAAATCCGAACAAATATCTAGTACAAATGGAGAGTGCAACTCACTTTTCTACTATTGGAGATGGAAAAGGAGGTTCCGAAGCAGTTGGATTACCCTCGAAATTGATTGGAGACAATCCCAAACAAGCACAGAGTTACATGAAACTTTTGAGTTTACCTTTCTTCCAAACCCATGTATCTAGAAATTCCCAATACAATTATTATCTCACCGCAGCCTACGCCAAAAGCATATCTACAAACTCTATGCATTTAAGTCTGATTCAGAATTTAACTACTACTGAGGTTGTAGGAGTACTTAACAGTCAACAGTGAACAGTTAACAGTGAACAGTGAACAGTTAACAGTGAACAGTTAACAGTGAACAGTTAATCAATAAGTACTCACGCAAAATTAATTGTATATTGTCATTACGAGTGGAGCGTTAGCTTCGCTATACTGCGTAAACGCGCAGCGTGTCGCGAAAGCGACTCAGCGAAACTTGTCAGAGTTGAAAAGAAAGGAAAGCCCTTCAGGTTTTTGCTTGCGTAAACACAAGAAATATTGATAATTTATTAATATTCACTGTTAACTGTTTGCTGATAACTGTTAACTGTTCACTGTTAACTGATTTGTTTGGTTTCTTAAATCTCGATAAACCCTTTGATTGGACTTCTCACGATTGCGTGGCGAAAACGCGCAAACTCTTGCGTATTAAAAAAATCGGACACGCGGGAACTTTAGATCCAGCCGCTACGGGTGTTTTACCAATAGCCATTGGTAAGGCAACTCGGTTGTTACAATTTCTTCCTACTGATAAAGCTTACAAAGCTACGATTCGCTTGGGGATGCAAACTACGACTGATGATTTACAAGGGGAAGTTATTAGTCAAAAGTCTGCATCTGACTTAGATTTAACAGCCGTAAAAACCGCTTTATTGCAGTTTAAAGGTAAAATTGAGCAAATTCCTCCGAATTACAGCGCGATTCAAGTTGATGGAAAACGACTTTACGATTTAGCCCGCAAAGGTGAGAAAATTGCCGCACCAGTACGAAATGTAGAAGTATTTAATATTGATATTTTAGATTGGCGAACGGGTACCTTCCCAGAATTAGATATAAATATAGCCTGCGGTGGAGGAACTTATATTAGGGCGATCGCCCGTGATTTGGGTATGATATTGGAAACGGGGGGAACTCTCGCAGCTTTACAACGTACCGCAAGTAGCGGTTTTAACTTAATCGATAGTGTAAATTTTAATGAGTTGGAAGCAAAGTTAGAAGCCGGAACTTTTCAACCGATGGCTGCTGACGCACCTTTGCAGCATCTTTCCCAAATAACTTTAGGTGAAATAGAAGCGCGGAAATGGTCTCAGGGCCAGAAAATTTGCTTAGACAAGCAGGTATCGGAAGTAGCAAGAGTTTATAATGAAGAAGGGCTATTTTTAGGAATTAGTGAATTCAAAGAGGAATTATTGATTCCGCGAATAGTATTAGAAATTGGAAATAATTAGCAGTTGATTGCATTAATTCTGATAGGTTGTAGAGACGTTATATATAACGTCTCCCGAAATTTCCTGGGAAAACGAACCATTCAAAATTAATCAAACGCACGATCAATACAAAAATAGCATCATCGAATAGTGAAGTGATGATTTCATATTGATGGAGACGTAGCAGTGCTACGTCTCTACAAAAATTTCAGTTGAAGTTAGCAATGCCAATTAAGCAATACTGTCAATCTTGATTACAATATCGTTAAAATCTTTGTCACCACCGTTGGGTAAATCTTCAAAACCGAAAGTGTTGCTATCCAACAACTTAATGTGGTCGAAATTATCGTTATTAGTATTAGCACCCAAGTATGAGAAGTAAACTTCTGCTGTACCGTTGAGGGCTTGAGTTAAATCACCATCAGCAATAATCAGAGGAACTACTATAGAACCAGCGTCAATTTGAACGCTTCCGCTTTCTGTATTGTCATCGCTAGTAGAGAATACAGGAGAAATCAGATTGTTCAAAGCAGCTTGTAGATAACCGCTCTCTCCAACTGCGACACCACCAACACTACCAGTAATATCATCTACTTTGTAGAAATAAACTTGATTATTGAAGTCAGCTTCTCTGCTGATGGTGTAATCTACAGTGACTTTATCAGTAGCGAAACCAGTTAAGTCAATCGCTTCAACTGTAGTTCCATTGATATCTGTTGTGAAGATGGGATTTGGATTGACATCAATGAAAATATCATACTCACCAGTACTAAAACCAGTTCCAGTACCACTACCTTCAACAAAGGGATTGTAGAAATCGTTATTAAAACTGCTAACACCTACATAGTAAGTGTCAGATTTGGAGGCTGTAAAATCAATGAAGGGGTCTGAGCTAAAGAAGCTTTCGTCGGGGGTGGAAAAGTCATCATTAAAAGCGACTTCATTTCCAGCAGAGTCAAACAAGCGCAATACAGGATCGAGGGAAGAACCAAATACTTCAGCATCGATGTCAATCGTAACTCGTTCACCTGCATTGACGAACAACTCAATTAAATCCACATCATCTGATGGAGCCACATTCCCGTTGTCGCCGATGAAACCGATGTCAAAGTAACTACCGATACCATTGATTCCACTATTGATTGCTTCACCAATAGTGTCGTTGGGTTCAAAGATATTGTCAATAGGATTGACATCAATGAAAATATCATACTCACCAGTACTAAAACCAGTTCCAGTACCACTACCTTCAACAAAGGGATTGTAGAAATCGTTATTAAAACTGCTAACACCTACATAGTAAGTGTCAGATTTGGAGGCTGTAAAATCAATGAAGGGGTCTGAGCTAAAGAAGCTTTCGTCGGGGGTGGAAAAGTCATCATTAAAAGCGACTTCATTTCCAGCAGAGTCAAACAAGCGCAATAGAGGATCGAGGGAAGAACCAAATACTTCAGCATCGATGTCAATCGTAACTCGTTCACCTGCATTGACGAACAACTCAATTAAATCCACATCATCTGATGGAGCTACATTCCCGTTGTCGCCGATGAAACCGATGTCAAAGTAACTGCCTATACCATTGATTCCGCTATTGATCGCTTCACCAATAGTGTCGTTGGGTTCGTCAATCGCTTCACCAATAGTATCGTTGGGTTCATCATTAGCTACAGGTGTTTCATTGAAAGCAAGATTAACAACAAAACCATCTGTAAATCCTTGACTGGTAAAAGTAGTGTCACCAAAGGTTGCAGTGTTTTCAAATGCTCCGGTGCCATATATATTTCCTGCATTACTAGCAGCTATATCTAGCAATGAGTAACCTAATTGCTCAGCTTGTAAGATATTACCGTCGGTATCAAGTTTGAGGATAAAGCCATCGTTTTCACTACTGCTGGTAAGGATGGTGTCGCCAAAACTGACTGTATCTTCAAAGCTTCCGGTGACGTAAATTTTGTCTTGCTCATCAACGGTAATACTAGCTCCAGAGTCTAATAACGTACCCCCAAAACTTTGCGCCCACAAGATGTTGCCGCTATTATCAATCTTGGCGACAAAGGCATCGCTTTCACCATTGCTAGTAAGGCTAATATCACCAAAAGTGGCGGTACCTTCAAATTCTCCTGTAACGTAAATATTACTTTCTGAATCCAAGCTAATACTAGTAGCTGTATTAGACAGGGTGCCACCTAAGTTTTGACTCCACTTTACATTTCCAGTAGTATCGAGCTTAGTCACAAAAACATCAGTATCTCCAGAACTCAAGAAAGTCTGATTTCCCAGAGTTACATCACTCAAAAAGGTTCCAATAACATAACTATTACCTACTTTATCAGTAGCAATGTCCGTGCCTGAACTCAATGATGTACTATCAAAATTTTGAGTCCAAACTAAGCTACCACTACTGTCAAGTTTGGATATGAATCCTTCACCGTTAACAGAAGTTGGATCTGTTATGTCAAATATTTCAGTCTCTGTATCAATATCCTTGATTCCTATGACATAAGCATTACCTAAATCATCGCTGCTAACACCAATCCCCAAGTCTACCCCTACTCCTGTATCTTCCAACTGTTCTACCCAGATGACATTACCATTACTATCAAGCTTGGTGACGAAAACATCAGAATCACCCACACTAGTAAGGCTGTTATTGCCAAATTCTACAGTGCCGGAGAAAAATCCTGTAGTGTAAGTGTTGCCAACTTTATCGCTGTCAATACCGAAACCCAAACTAATAGATTCAAACGATGTACTGTTAAAATTCTCTGCCCATAAGAGATTACCCCTATTGTCTAGCTTGGCAACGAAAGCATCATTAAGAATGGTGCTAAGGGTTGTGCTACCAAAGTTTGCATCAAGTTGGAATTGTCCTGTGATGTAGCTGTTACCTGACTCATCAGCGGCAATACCAAAGCCGGAATCAGCAAATATACCACCAAATTGCTGTACCCACTCTACCTTATTAATACTTCCGTTCATAGATTTATATCCTTAATACTTTAGTTTTACAACGGTTAAATATCAGACTGATACAAGCAGCAAATATTAACTTTTAATCTTCTTTAGCCTTCTTTATTTTCTGCTTAGCTCTGTTAAACTCCAATATTTGCTGATTCAAAACTACTTTTACCCTCCGAATACTAAACATCATAGTTAAATCAATGAAAAACACAAGTATTAAATCAGACATTTATGTTTTCTTTATTTTTAGGGTTACACTCCGAAAACCTCCGATTTGATTTGCTTGTGCGATAGGCGTTCACCTTACTGTGCGGCTTAGCCTTGCCCTTCGCGATCGCAAACTTCAAACCAGTCAAACTAAACTCCGAATATCAGAAATTAGGTTTTTAAATAGCGAGTATTGTTTGGTACATATAAAAGAATATTGCAGCGACCTTTAGCGATAAAAAATTAAAAATAATTTTTGTCGTATAGACTACATTTGTCAGAAACAATTATCAGTCGATTGTTTCTACAAAACTATAGATGAATGGAAATTAATCATGTTTAGACGTTTCAGAAATCATCCGATACCATTAGCATCTGTATTTCTATGTGTTTTATGTTTAACTTTAATCTATGGATGCTTACCCGATTCCCAACCAGTGGCTGAAGCTTCAAGACTGCTGACGGAGCCTTTTTTACAATTGCCAACCGAAAATTCTGTCAAAGTTGTGTGGTTTACCGAGTTTCCTGGAGAGAAAAATACCGTTGCTTATGGTGAAAATCTCAAACAAACTACCGACGCTACAACCATTAAATTAAGTCATACCAGAGAAGATCAGCAATCCAAAGTTGGAAATCAAACTAAAGATAAACAAGTGTATCAACAACCAGTTAACCGCGATATTTGGAGACATGAAGCGGAAATTACAGGTTTAACTGCGGGTACAAAAGTCGATTATCAAGTAATTAGTAAACCTGAAAATGGGGGGGATGCAATGAGTAAAGTTTATCAACTGACATCTGCACCTCAACCGGGTAAACCGTTAAAAATTCTGCTAACTTCCGATCATCAGCTTAAACCAATGACAGCGGTAAATTTACAAAAAGTAAAAGAAACAGTCGGCGAGATTGATGCAGTTTTCATGGCTGGGGATTTAGTAAATATACCAGATAGAGCCAGTGAATGGTTTGATGATAATCGCGGTGCAGCGTTTTTCCCGGCTTTACAAGGTCGCGCTAATTATGAGATAGATAGTAATGGAGTCAAAACAGCTTATACTGGCGGTGAAATTATTCAAAATACGCCTATTTTTACCGCCCTCGGTAATCATGAAGTGATGGGAAGAAGAGGTAAAAGCGATAGCTTGGGTGGCGAATATAACGATGCAATTCCCCGTGCAGTAGCTAAAAATTTCTATGGTGAATCATCTTTGTCGGCTAATTCTTTTAATAGTGATACCTATGAAGAAATTTTCAGTTTACCTGAAAGTAAAACTGGGGGAGAAAAGTATTATGCAACAACTTTTGGTGATGTAAGATTAGTGGTACTTTATGCTACGAATATTTGGCGAGTTCCTAGTTTAGAACCGGATGCAAAAGGTAAATATCGCGAAAGAGCAGCTGATTTTAATAATCCAGAAAATTGGGGTTATGGACAGCATCTTTTTGAACCAATTGATAAAGGTAGTCCTCAATATAATTGGTTAGTTGAAGAACTTAATAGTGAGGAATTTAAACAAGCAAAATACAAAATAGTCATGTTACATCATCCGGTTCATTCTTTAGGAGACAATATTGTTCCGGCTTATACAAATCCAGTACAAACCATTGCAAAAGATGATAAAGGTAAAATAACAGCTATTAGTTACGAATATCCTCTTGAAGAAGATTATTTAATTCGGGATGTTGTACCTTTATTAGAAGAAAATAATGTGCAATTAGTATTTTACGGACATTCCCATTTATGGAATCGTTTTCGTAGTGAATCGGGAATAAATTTTTTAGAATCATCAAATGTTGGTAATACTTACGGTGGTTTTTTCGGAGATAAAAAACGTAATATACCCCAAGGATTGAAAGAAAAATATATTGAAGTCGGCGACCCAAATGGTTTAGAACCAATAATACCATCAATTAAACCATTAACTGGTGAAGATGGTAAACCGATACCTTATATTGCCAGTAATGAAATTACTGTATTTAGTATTTTAGATACAGGGAATGGAGAGGTTAGTAGTTATTATTTTGATACTACTAAACCTGGGGATAAAGTAGTTAAGTTTGATGAATTTCAGTTGCAATAATCGTAATTTATTTAGTAATTTCAGTAAATTCGACAAATATAATCAGAAGTCGGGTTTTTAGGTTAAATATCTTTCAGACCAGACAATCATCGTAAAAACCCGACTTCTCACCCCACGAAATGAAGTTTTCCTGAATTTATTGTTTTCGGGATTTAACCAATCGTATTGATTGTAATAGTGATCCATTACATAAGTGATAAGGAGCGGTTATTCAATCCGCCAGGGACTGCAAGTCCCTGTCTAATAGTGAAAGTCCTATAAATAGGACTGAATTAATACCCCGCAAAATTAATGTGGTAAACCAGTAGTGCGAGCTTCTAGCTCGCTGATGGCGGCGGAGCGAGCGGGATATTTGCTATTACCAGGGAGCGAGACGCTCCCACTACCAATAGATAACCCATCAAAATTAATTTAGTTAACTACAAGAAATAACTAAAAAGCAGAGAATTTATACTCTAATTCCCTGCTTTGATCTTAATATCTAAATGAATCTACGTTGAAGAAAAATTAAAGTATAATGCTTGGATTAATTAGATATCTTAACTAGTAAGACCGCTAAATAAACCTTTTGCAGCAGCAATTCCATCTTCAACAGCAGCCCAAACGCTGGTATCAGGTTCTTTACCAACTAATTCGCGAGTACCCAAAGCGTAAATAATCCCTTTTAATTGTTCTTGATGGGCGCGATTTTTGAAATTAACTTTGTTGATGGGGTCAATTGCTTCTTGCCAATCTCCTCCAGCAGCTTGAGCGCACTTGTGTACAAGCATACCAGTCATGACTAACTGATGCTTCATTCCTTCATGCTGCAATGCTTTTTCATAAAGTTGTAATTCGCTACCACCCATCATTTTGTCAACGGTTTGAGTGAAACTCTTTACTTTTTCTTGGGGTTCGGACGAAGTACCAAATTTAGCGATCGCCGCTTCGATAGTTCCCAAGCTTTCTTGGTCATCCTTAAGCATATCTTGGAGACGCTTTGTAATCTCTCCATTGCTGATAGCCGAGATTAACTTCTGTTCGCTAGCAATCATTTGGTTTTGCAGCACTTTCATGTCTGCTAACTTCATCGCGATCGCTTGACGTTGAGTATCAGTAAATGTCGCTGCCATAATGATGTTTTTTCCTAATTAAATTCCTCCTTTAGTGTCACTAACAGAAGAGTCAGCTTCATCCTTCGTTCGATTTAAAAAACAGCATTAAAATGGTTATTTTTTTGTAGTCATGAATACTACTTAAGATAGGAGACAAGGGG
>NZ_JADEWL010000116.1 GCF_015207665.1 Plectonema cf. radiosum LEGE 06105 | reverse complement strand
CCCATCTCCCCATCCCCCCATCTCCCCATCTTTACTCAGCGGGAATTGCGATCGCAGTTTTAAGATTACTATCCCAGACTACCCAATTGAATTGCTTATCCAAATTTTCGGCTGTATCAGCAACTTTAAAGTACAATTTTTCACCTTTTCTTTCAATTGCAAAGTCTGCATTTTGTGCATAAACTACCTTAAAACCCTTATCTCGCAAACAAAACATTACCCAAGCTTTGAGTGATTGTCTTGATGGATCGTAGGAAACCATCGGTTTTTTAAATGCTTCTTCAATAACTTGATATATTTGGGACATTTTTCAAATCAGTGTTCAATTATCAGTAACCAGTAACCACTTATTAATCTTGAATTCAAATCACTTATATTATAACCACCTTCTCCTCCCCTAACCTCCGCGCCTTCCCTCCGCGTCACTCTGCGTTTAAAAAACAAAAAAACCGCAGAAACGGCGGGCTGAAAAAACTACAAATTAAATGGTAATAAATTGTAGGTTAGCTTCACGATTTAAGATTTCTTCAACATCTTCTTTAGTAAAAATGTGATGACTTTTAAATTGTAGGTTGGCTTCACAATGTTCAACCCTAACTAATCCTAAGCATTGATAAACTTTTCCGCAGCATTCGCTAATACTTCATCCATCCAAGCATTAATACTTAACCCTGATTTTTTCGCTGCAATAAAAATCTTGCGGTGATTTTCTGGAGTTGTACGGAAAGGAAGTTTTCCAGAAAAAGGTTTATCGGGTTCTTCACCTAAATCTTCACAATAAGCAAGATAATCATCAACTGAATTATGAAACTCTTGACGCGCTTCTTCAATAGTTTTGGCTTTAAAAGTGATTACGTCATTAATATCGATAACTCTACCAAATAGTATTTCTGCTTCCGTATCTACTTCGATAATTGCTGAGTAACCTTTGTAAGTCATCATAGTTCGATTCCTGCTTTTTTTCGATGATATGATGAGATGATATCAATAGAAGTGTGATAAGCCGCTCACGTATTGGTGTGGTTTCTTAAATATGATTTTTTAGATAATGAAAATTAAAGCAGTAATCTGGCAAGAGGATGATGTATGGTGCGCTTCTGTACCAGCCTTACCTGGGTGTCACACTTGGGGTAATAGTTACGAACATTTGTTAGAAATGCTAGAAGATGCTATCCAAGGTTGGTTGGAAGTTGCGAGTTTAACTGAATAAATGTATTTATTATAATTTATTAAAAATCGTATCAAGCCGACATTAAACCCCGCTTCGGTTGAGGAATATTACGTCCTAAATCCTGAGCAGTTTCAATCCATTCTTGCATAATAATCTCTACATTTTGCAACGCTTCTTGATAAGTTTCACCATCCGCAGCACAACCGGGTAATTCTGGTACTTCTGCGATAAATGCTTCGTCTTCTTGACTGTAGTAGAGGATTATTTTGTAGCGAAGCGTCATTTTATTCTCCTTCTTCTAACTGATATTTAAGAACCACTTCACGAACTTGTTTTACTTGGTATACCTTCGCTTTTCCTTTCTTTGGTTGTAGATTTAAGATTTCTTCAACATCTTCTTTAGTAAAAATGTGATGACTTCCACGGATGCGTTCATCAAAGCCTAAGTTGAGTAATAGTTGGCAAAGTTTTTCAAATGAAATATTTGCATCTGATGCACCTGATAGGATTTTAGCTAATAACTTATCTTGTTGAGTCACAAATTTTAATATTTTCTGATTACTTGATTGATTTTCAATAAAACTAAATTAATTTTGCACCGTAACCCAACATCTTCATTATCGGTATTATACAATATCGGATAATATTCTTGATTCACAATTATAATGTTGGGTTACGACACGATAAATAGATTTTCGTTACAAGTCAAATTTGGTTTTCGTGTCTAACCCAACCTACTACTTAATTCAATATAAAATTTGAACTTGTAATTTAGACGCACTTTCAGGAAGCCCATTTAAAGGATTATCGTAAGCATCAATCTCAGATTTAAGCCCGCATAGATTACCAATACTTTGTGGTAATTGAGTTAATCGATTGCCAATAAGGTTTAAATGTTCTAAATTTTTGAGATTGCCAATAGTTTCTGGTAAATATTCTAATTGATTATTACTTACATTCAAATAATTTAGATTTTGTAATTGAGCAATGCTTTCTATACGATAATTCATAATTAAATTCAAATAACTTATATTCTACCTCCTCAATTATCCCCTCCGCGTACCTCCGCGCAAACCTCCGCGCCCCTCTGCGTTAAAAAACAAAAAAAACCCGCACAAACGGCGGGCTTAAATATTACAAACGAAATTCTACCTACTCAATCCCCTCAATCTTATCCTCCACCTGCTGATACAATTCCCGTAATCGATCGAGATTACTTTCATCAGTATCCCAGTAACCTCTACCATTGGCTTCCAACAATGAAGTCACCATCTTCCGGAAGGAATGCGGATTTAAGTTCAACAACCTTTCCTGCATCTCCTTATCTTTCATGAAGGTTTCATTAGTATCTTCGTAAACCCAATTATCAACCGCATCCGCTGTCGCACTCCAACCCACAGTATTAACCAAGCGTTTGGATAACTCCCTCACTCCTTCATAACCGTGAGATAACATTCCTTCATACCACTTCGGATTCAATAACTTTGTCCGAGAATCCAAACGCACGGTTTCCGACAAAGTACGTACCTGAGCATTGGCTGTAGTCGTATCTGCCATATACGCAACTGGCTTTTTACCATCTTTCCGTAAACTAGCTACTACTTTCGTCGGATCGGAATCGTAGTAATGGGAAACGTCGGTTAAACTAATTTCGGAGGAATCTAAGTTTTGGAAGGTGACATCGGCTGTCTGTAATGCACTTTCAAAGATTTTCCGCGAGTTTTCCATCATTCCGGGATTATCTGCGGTGAATGCAAAGGATTTCCGCTTCAAGTACATTTCCTGTAATTCCGATTCGTTTTCCCAGGTACTGTTTTCTACCGCTAAATTAATATTAGAAGAATAAGAACCACTAGCATTAGAAAAGACGCGGGTTGCTGCTTGACGCAAATTAATCCCCATCTCTTCGGCTTGCTTGAGTGCGTGTTTACGAACGAAGTTCATTTCTAAGGGTTCATCGGCTTCCGCAGCCATTTTTACCCCTTGATCTAACAAATTCATTTGGTTAACAAACAAGTCGCGGAATACACCGGAACAGTTGATTACAACATCAATTCTCGGTCTACCCAACTCTTCTAAGGGTACTAATTCTAACTTGTTCACTCTTCCCAAAGCATCGGGAACTGGTCGTACACCGACCATCCACATTATCTGTGCTAGTGATTCCCCGTAGGTTTTAATATTGTCGGTACCCCATAATACACAAGCGATGGTTTCGGGATAATTCCCGCCATTTTCCCGCATTTGTCTATCTAACAATCTATCTACAACCACTTTCGCGGATTTCACCGCTGCCATAGTGGGGATTGATTGGGGGTCGAGAGCGTGGATATTTTTACCCGTGGGGAGTACATCGGGGTTACGAATTGGGTCTCCTCCTGGACCAGGTAGGACGTATTCACCTTCTAATCCTTTGAGTAATGCACCTAATTCATTATCCGCGCATACTTGTTGTAAACAGAATTCCAAGTATTCAAATAGCGGTTTGAGGGCTTCTTTATCAACTTTGGGATAACCTGCTTGATGTAAAGCTTCTACCCAAGGTTCCTTTTTACCCATATTGAAGAAGTTCAATTTGGAAACCAGGGATACTCTACCTTCTGCGTCGATTTGCGCTTTCACCAATGCTCCAACTGCTTCGCGAGTGGTCATAGTGATATGTTGCAGTAATTCTACATCTTGTAAAATACCTTTATCGCTATTGCGATAAATCTCTTCGATGTCGCGTCCGATACTATTGGCAATTATCCGTTGTAAGCTGATAATCCCTTCCTCTTCTCTATCTAACCCAGCTATATTAACCAAAGTAGCCACAGCTTCTTCTGCGGTAGGTGGTTTTCCAACTACGTGTAATCCACAGGGTAACAGTCGCGATTCTATCTCCATCAACCGACGGTACACACTACCAACGATATTATCCCGTTGTTCAGGGGACATATCTTTACAAGTATCCGGTAAGTTGATATCTTTATCCAGATTTACCATCCGGGCTTTATCCATGATGGTATCAACAATCGCTACTCCCCGTCCGGTATCTTTCAAGGTTTGGTAGGAACCAATTAACTCACTTAATTCTTTCAAACCTTTATATAAACCAGCATTTTCTGCGGGGGGAGTTAAATAAGAAATCGTTTCCGCATAACTACGACGTTTGGCAATTGTGGCTTCACTAGGGTTATTTGCAGCGTAATAATACAAATTGGGAATAGTACCAATTAAATTATCGGGATAACAATCACCCGACATTCCCATTTGCTTTCCTGGCATAAATTCCAAGGAACCATGAGTACCGAAGTGCAGTACCGCATCCGCACCCCAAATTTTTTCTAGATATGTGTAGTAAGCAGCAAAACCATGATGAGGACTTGCAGAACGGGAAAATAACAACCGCATTGGGTCTCCTTCATAACCAAAGGTCGGTTGTACCCCAATAAATAGATTACCAAAATGTTTCCCGTAAACCAACAAATTTTGTCCGTCACTATTCAGATGTCCCGGAGGTGGACCCCAATTCTCTTCCAAACGGTGAGAATATGGTGTTAATTCCTCATATTCGGGAACTGACATTCGATAAGCAACGTTTAATTCGGGACTTGCATACTGTGCTTGTGCGTCGTGGATGACTTCTTCCATCAACTCTTTGGCACTTCCTGGTAATTCTGGTAAATCGTAGCCGTTGTTTTTCAACGCTTTCATTACCTCATATATCGAACCGAACACATCTAAATATGCTGCGGTTCCCACATTACCTTTATCCGGAGGGAAACTAAATACAGTAATCGCTACTTTCTTATTTAATTTGGGTTTGCGACGTAAAGAAGCCCATTTCAACGCTCGTTGTGCCACTGCTTCTACTCTGTCTTGCAGCGCGATCGCCTTTCCGGTGGCACCATCTTTACCAGATAAAATTATCGGCTCAATGGCTCCATCTAATTCGGGAATGGCAATTTGTAAAGCTACTTGAATCGGATGCAATCCCAAATCACTTTCCATCCACTCTTCGGTAGTTTGGAATACCAAAGGCAAGGCGACCATATACGGACGATTTAACCGCTTTAAGGACTCAATCGCTTTCGGGTGGTCTTGTCTGGCTGGTCCACCCACTAAAGCAAATCCTGTCAAAGATACTACAGCATCTATTAAGGTAGTTCCTTCCTTATTACTTCCTTTTAAAGAAGAATTTGTTTCATAAAAATAAGCATCCACCGGCTTAGAAAAGTCCAAACCACCAGCAAAAACGGGAATTACCCGCGCCCCCATGGCTTCCAATTCCTGGATAATTGCCACATAATGAGCATCATCACCAGTTACCAAATGCGTCCTTTGCAATACTAAACCCACACAAGGCGCTAAAGGGTCTTTTAAATCTGGAGAAATATCCGGACGACTATTATACCAGTTAAGATACTCTTTGACATCCTCAAACATCGTTGTTGCCAAAGGATGCCAAATTCCCATATCGGGATACACTACCGGCAGTTGATAATCTTCTACTGATTTAAAATTGCTTTTATCTACATCTTTTAAAACATATTTATCAGCCAGCATTAAGAGGAAATTTTCTAAATTTTCAGAAGAACCCCCCAACCAATACTGAAAACTCAACATGAAATTACGAGCATCTTGAGCCTTTTCCACCGGCAAATACTTTAATACAGAAGGCAAAGTCCGCAGCAGCTTCAACATTCCATCTTGAAAAGACGCACCGGATTTCTCCTTCCGCTTCTTCATAAACTGCGCGATCGCACTTTTGGATTGTCCCAAATTCGCCAAGGAAAAGCTACCCATCTTATTCAGACGCATAACTTCGGGCATTGAAGGGAAACATACAGCCACATCAAAATTATCACGATGAGGCTGCACCGCCGCAACTACCTTAGTCGCTAAATCTTCAATAAAAATAAGTGAAGCAATAAAAACATTTGTAGTCTCTAAATCTTTTTGAAACTCCCGATAATTATCTTCTGAACGAAGTTCCTCAATCAAATAACCGCTGATTTCAATTGCAATATTCGGATGATTATCGTTTATAGTCCGTACCGCTTGTGATAATGCACTCTGATACTGGGACTCTAACACGACATAGACCACCTTAATTAAATGTCTCCCCTGAAGATTTTCCGGCTTGATGTGTCTAATGGTGGACTTGACGTGAGTAAACATACGTTCCCTCGCTCCTTTGATGCGTGTTCTCTGGTTCGGCATTAAATGTTTTTTATCAGAAATTGTCTAGTTATGGGCCTTTTGTCGTCCATCTGACACAAATCGATAAATATAAACAATTTTTGCTTAACAATACTTTACGTTTTTTTGGTGTGCTTACTCACATTTAGTAAACTATTTGTAATATTAATTATTAGTTATTTGGTTATTAAAGGATAAAGTTTTATAAAACCGCAAAGAGCGCGGAGGGAAGAGGTTGAAGAGAGATGTAGAGTACCTGGCGATTTAAATCGCGGCTACACAGACAAAACCCGCCTGCGCGGGTTTAAAATTTATTAGTCCACGCAGGTGGACTTTGCCTGTGTAGCAGCGGTTTCAACCGCCGGATATAATAGTTATTTACAATCAAACTGTATCCGGATCTACACCCAATTATGACAATTTTCTTCTCAACCTTTCGGCTTTTTCTTCACTTTCCTTAAGCGCTTGCGCTAACTCGCTTGGTGCTAATAATTTCTCTCCAGTATCTTCTCGATAAAAAGCAATTAATTCCGATTCAATTTCTAATCTAAGTTGTAAAGGTTCGCTTCTACTATCAGTAATTTCTTCGTATACTTCTTTGTCTAAGCGATAACCTTTTAATTTATTTTCAATCCATTCCCCTTTAGGATCGAATAACCAATATTCTTTGATACCCAACTGTTCGTAAAGTGTTTTTTTATAACCCGTATCTTTTTCCTTGGTACCTTCCGAGGTAATCTCAAATATCACCGCAGGAACTTGTTTTTCTTCCCAAATTTTATAATTATCTCTACTACCAGGAACAACGTTAAAAATTACCATGACATCAGGTGCTACTCTGAGCTTAGGAAAACCTTGAGCGTAATATAAAAATTGGTCAGCTAAAACAGTCGCTTGCTGTCCCTGCAAATACTGCTTTAAAATTTCTAAAGTTACAAGGATTGCATATAAATTAACGTAGGTTTCCGCCAAGGGTTCACCGTCTGAGCTAGGGTAGATGATTTCAATTTCGGTTTGTTGATTTGCTGATGCGAGAATCATGGTTTCACCAGCGGATAGTAATGTAGTTTTATTTTAGTATTTTTATCAAATATCTAACCTTCTTTCACCATCCAAACCAACATTCCCAAAAGTATATCCACTGGGGGAACGGGATAATCCTGTAAATCAATACTCAATATTTGTCCTTCTAATTTCAAAAATCTCCAAGCAGTACCGCTGGTAACGCTTCCATATATAGTAGTAATCGGAATATTATTTTTCTGATTAAATATCTGTGCTGCAATCATGGACGCCGCACATTGTCCCAATCCCGGCTTTAAATCACCTTTTTTAGCTTCTATAATTACTACGGCAGGTGCTTCGATAAAAACTTGTTCGGGGGAACGACTGATTAAAAAATCGCATACTCCAATTAAATCAAATTCCGGAGCAATGGTAAAATCTTCACCTGAAAACAAGCTGATTTTACGTTCCAGTATTTTTCTTACTTCTACAAGTATGGGACTGATAATTAATTCTGAACGTGCTTTTTCTGAACCCGTTGCGATTGCTAATGGTAGTCCTTCGCTTAAAGCTTCTTTAAGGTAAAAACTCGGTTCAATTGGTGTAATTTCTGGTAAAAAACGTTCGTTTTCAACTGTAGTCAAATTAAACTCGCGTTTTACTTTGGAAAGTGAAAAACTACTATAAGGCATTATTAGATAAAGAATTCGGTTTGATTATTTAATTATTGCTAAAAATTAGGGATACTAGAATAGTAAATAGGAGACATTTGTTTTTAAGACGGTTCAGGATGCCCATCTCAAAAGATTTTATATTTACTGATAACTGTTAACTGCTCACTGATTAATTGATGTTTGATATTCTTATTCTTTCCAACGGTCCTGGTGAAATCACAACTTGGGTGCGTCCTGTAGTAAAATCGTTACGGGAAAAGCTGGGTAATAACCGCGATAAATTTCGGATTTCCGTTGTTTTATCCCCTTGTGCCAATGCTAGCGGTAAGGAAGCTGATATTGCTCTTTCCTATCCCGAAGTAGATAGAGTCCAAGCATCTTCAGATTTCTTTCCATTTTTACTAACCGGGAAAACCGCCGATAATTGGGATTGGCGAGAGAAAGGTGTAGTAGTATTCTTGGGTGGAGACCAATTTTTTCCTGTGGTAATTGGTAAAAGATTGGGTTATCGTACTGTTGTTTATGCTGAATGGGAAGCACGATGGCACTCTTTAATTAACCGTTTTGGAGTGATGAAACCGCAAGTTATTGCCAAAGTCAATCCTCAGTATATTGACAAATTTACCGTTGTCGGAGATTTGATGGCTGAAGCTTCTATGAAAGAGGGGGTAGCAATTAGCAATTACCAATTACCCATTACCAATTACCAATTAATCGGCATTTTACCTGGTTCCAAAGCCGCTAAACTTTCTCAAGGTGTACCTTTGAGTTTGGCGATCGCCGAATACGTTCATCAAAAACTACCACAAACTAAATTTGTAATTCCCGTCGCACCAACTTTAGATTTACAAACTTTAGCTAGTTTCGCCTCGGCGGAAAAAAATCCGATGTCAGAATACTTTGGAAGAGTATCTGCAAAGTTAATTGATTCAGAACAACCTTATTTAGAAACTGCAACGGGTTTACAAATAGAACTGTTTTTAAAACATCCAGCTTATGATATATTATCTAAATGTAGTATCTGTTTAACTACTGTTGGTGCAAATACTGCCGAACTCGGTTCTTTAGCAGTACCAATGATTGTTTTACTTCCTACCCAACAATTAGACGCAATGCGTTCTTGGGATGGTATTCCTGGATTACTCGCTAATTTACCTTTAGTTGGTTCTAGTTTCGCTA
Organism: Plectonema cf. radiosum LEGE 06105; assembly: GCF_015207665.1. GTDB lineage: Bacteria > Cyanobacteriota > Cyanobacteriia > Cyanobacteriales > Nostocaceae > Rivularia > Rivularia radiosa_A. The sequence continues at coordinate 12,128 of NZ_JADEWL010000116.1, read as the reverse complement.
AGTTGATCAATTGGTATTTTCTTCGACGCAAAGGTTTGTTAGCATGGCCTAATATATGGGCAAAAGAAGAAATTGTACCGGAGTTAGTCGGGAAGTTACAACCCCAAGATGTTGGAAATATTGTGATCGATTATTTACAGCATCCCGCAAAATTAGCAGATATACGTCAGAAGTTAAGAACCGTTAGAGGTGACACTGGTGCTGCTACTAAATTAACTCAGTTAGTATCGGAAGAATTAGAAAAACAAGTTTAACTCATTTTCTGCTCAATTAATATAAAACTCTTTCTCAAACAACTTTGAATCAAATATATTTCGATACTCCCGAACAATCGAAATGCAGATGATCACTTCATAAACTATATATAAACCTGTTTTTACCAACTTGAAATCGTGATCGCGTTGAATCAAATATATTTCGATATTACCGAACAAGCGAAATGCAGATGATCACTTCACCAACTATATATAAACCTGTTTTAAACAACTTAAAATTGCGATCGCCTTAAACCAGATATATTTCGATATTACCGAACAATCGAAATGCAGATGATCACCTCACCAACTATATATAAACCTGTTTTAAACAACTTTGAGTCAACTATCTTTATTTCGATATTACCGAACAAGCGAAATGCAGATGATCACTTCACCAACTATATATAAACCTGTTTTAAACAACTTTGAGTCAACTATCTTTATTTCGATATTACCGAACAATCGAAATGCAGATGATCACTTCACCAACTATATATAAACCTGTTTTAAACAACTTTGAGTCACCAACTATATATAAACCTGTTTTTTACAACTTAAAATTGCGATCGCCTTAAACCAGATATATTTCGATATTACCGAACAATCGAAATGCAGATGATCACTTCACCAACTATATATAAACCTGTTTTAAACAACTTTGAGTCAACTATCTTTATTTCGATATTACCGAACAATCGAAATGCAGATGATCACTTCACCAACTATATATAAACCTGTTTTAAACAACTTTGAGTCACCAACTATATATAAACCTGTTTTAAACAACTTGAAATTGCGATCGCCTTAAACCAGACATATTTCGATATTACCGAACAATCGAAATGCAGATGATCACCTCACCAACTATATATAAACCTGTTTTAAACAACTTTGAGTCAACTATCTTTATTTCGATATTACCGAACAATCGAATTTTATCTAAATATATAGTGCAATAATATAATTTTCAAAATACTGATGCAAGCAATTGCAGGAAAAGATTAATATTGAAAATATGATTTTTGCGATTGATTTGAATAATAAAAGTCTAAAGTGTAAATTTGGTCAAGAATCTCTGACATTTAAGAATTCTGATTACGATTTGACAATGGTTTCAGGTCACGGTAAATTGATAATCTATGGCGACGTATATTTAAAAATTTAGAGCAGCTTGAAAGGCTTATAAATAGGTTGTGTTAATCAGATAAAATACAAACATTTGCTGATAACTTAACATAAACAAATAAAAGGTTTTTTTCTACGGTTGACATATAGTTTAAAATATGCGCTCTAAAATAGAGACAAATATAGAGCTTTTGAGCTACTTATGTATTAAAATTCAATTTAGATAATTAGTCCAAACAGCTTTGAGTAAATCTTGATGTACTATATCCGAAGTTGCTATGAGTAATCCAGGTAACTTGTAATCCTCGCAGCTATTGAGGGGAGGTAAAGCAGAACCATCTAAAGTAGTAACAATACAACCAGCTTCTTTTGCGAGAAAAGCTAAAGCTCCACCGTCAATAAACTGACCAAATCTTTTGACAGCACCAGTTAATTCACCCTTCAAGATAGAATTTAAATTAGGCATTTGAACGGATTTAGAGTAATCATCCACAGCATTAATAACTTGATATTTATCTTTTAATACAGTAGTCAACGAACTCATTCCCGTACCTAATAAAATAGTAGGTTTTGCAGAAGAGTTAACTTTTAGTGGAGTACATTCGTCCAAATTCATTTCAAGAGTACCTGTAAAAGTACCATTCCCTCTCAAAGCGTAGAAATAAACTTGTTCGCTAGGAGAAATAGCGATTACAGCTTCATAATCGTCCGTATTGAGAATACTCAGGATAATTTGATAATTAGAATGTCCATCCATATAGAATTTTGTACCATCAATGGGGTCAAGAGTGACTAAATAATCATCTTTTTCAGCAAAATCAGCAGCACGAAAATACTTGGTATTAGGAGAGCTTTTATATTCTTCCCCATAAAAACGAATTGACGGAAAATTACCTAATAATGTAACTTCTACAAAATTTTGAATTGCTAAATCAGCATCAGTCAAAGCAGCGGAGAAAAAGCTATCTCCTCCATCTTTATCAGGGAGAGCAGAAATTTTTGGTTGTAGAAAACGAGCATAACCCGCTGCGACTTTCAAATATGGAAGTAAAGTTTCTAAAATAATTCGCGGAGATAGCATAATTTGTAATTTGTAATTCCTAATTAAATATATATATTGATTCTTTGGCTGTTAACTGTTTTCCCCATCTCTTCTTCCTAATTCATAAACTCCACAACTCATACAAGCAAGAATTCCCGTACTGATACCCCAACTTTCTCCCAAACTGACTTGTATACCCCAATTGCATAAAGCACCAATAATTAAAAAGGGTATGATACTAAAAACAGATGCATAGAAAGCGTTTTGTGATTCTCTTGCTTGACGGGTTTTTTCAAATTCCGATTTACTAGTATACATAAATTGCTCAGCAAAATTGAACCAGCGATTTAGTTGTTCGGTTATCCATTCACTTGTCGGCGAAAAACCCAGATACAATCCTAAAGACCATAAAGTTGCTCCAGCAATGGCTGTTGTATCTAAATTGAACTTGAAAGGCAGAATATCAATTAACATGGTTTGCGAAAATCAGGTTTGATTATTAAATTAACCTTTAAGCTTAAAATTATCTCAACTATCAATTAATTTGAAGATAATTATTTTACAGCATTTCTGGTGATTGGAACAATCTACCTTCGAGTACTTGCGAAAATCTCTTTGATAGTGGGTTTTCTCAATATCGGGGAACATTACTGCTTGTATTTCATACTTATTTGTGTGAACTCTAGATCAGATAACCTTTATGGATATTGAGTATTTTTATCTACTTGATGTCTTTTTGTATGTGAAAACACACAAACTCTAATTTTACTTCTAAAAATAAAATTACTAACTAACAATTGTTTGAGTATTATTTCCAGATAAGATGATTTTTTCTCAATAACTTTTCATTGAATTATCAGAATTTTTACTGAGGTTAATTCTATTAAAAAACAATCAAACAAAACATCAAAAAATATCCTTGACACTACCCTACACTCAAGTATGATAATACAAATTAGCTGTTATAAATCAAGATTATATAATTCAAAATTATTATTTAAAATTAACTTTTGGCAGCTTGATAAATCACCAAATACAACCATAATATAAGTAATTTTACAAACATATGAAAATAACTCAACGACAAAAAAAAATATTTTTATTAGGATTTATTCTCGTAAATTTAATAACTATATTACCAGATTCAAATAGAGTTAAAGCGATAGAAAATAACTCTACATTATTAGCGATAAACAACATTTGGTCTTCAGCTTCTTTTCCCGTTGAACGTTTTCAAGCTTACACATCACCTTTTGGATATCGTCGTTCCTCCAATATTAGCAGATGGGAATTCCATAATGGTCTAGATATTGCTGCACCTCAAGGAAGCTACATTCGCAATTGGTGGGGAGGAACAGTAATTCAAGTTGGCGATCGCGGTGCTTGCGGTACTTATATAATTATTCAATCCGGTAACTGGAAACACAGTTATTGTCATATGCAGGGAAAGGTAGAAAAATCAAACGGTCGTCTTTATATGATTGATCGTGCAGGTGGAATAAAAATTGCCCAAGGTCAGCAAATACCCGCAGGAGCCAGAATTGGACGTATTGGAATGACTGGACGAACTACGGGACCTCATTTACATTGGGTACTCAGATATGGTGATAATTATGTAGACCCCGCAGAAGTACTTAAAGTAATGTTTTCTCAGCAGTCACTCACCAATACTTCAAATAGCTGGGGTTCTCAACAATCTCAAATCAAAATCGAAGAATCAAAACTTCTTAATCACTAAGTTTGGGAGAATAGTTACCAATATTGAGAAGAATTTGATTTTCTCAAAGTTTATGCTGTCAATTTGATTTTAAAGTCGAATAAATCATTATAACCGTAAATATTGTCTAAAAACAACCGCCATAAGCTATAGATTCCCTTAATTGCAACGAATGAGTACGGGTACATCCGTAGAGCAAAATTGCATTAATTAATATGAGTAATCGTCAACTAAGAATAACTTTTCCAGCAGTCTTTTTTCTGATTGGATTGCTTGTTGTCTGCTTGATTGCTTTATTTCCCGGAATCGAAATCGTTAAAGCTCAAAGGGTTAATCCGAATGTAGTCGCAACAGTCAGTAATAATACTTGGGCTGAAGCTTCTTTTCCCGTAGAGAATTTTCAAGCTTATACATCACCTTTTGGTTATCGTCGTTCCCCTAGCAATCCTCGAAGCGTTCAATTTCACAACGGTTTAGATATCGCTGCTCCTAAAGGTAGTTACATCCGTAACTGGTTTACAGGTACAGTCATTCAAGTTGGCGATCGCGGTGCTTGTGGTACATATATTATTATTGAATCTGGTGATTGGCAACACAGTTATTGTCATATGCAAGGAAATGTTGCTAAATTAGAAGGTAATCTTTATATGATTGACCGTGGGGGTGGAATAAAAATTGCTCAAGGTCAACAAATACCATCTGGAATGAGAATCGGTAGAATCGGCATGACCGGAAGAACTACAGGACCTCATTTACATTGGGTGCTTAAATACAAGGGAGAATATGTAGACCCAGGTGCAGTATTACGTCAAATGTACGCAGTACAAGATAGCGCTATTCCTAAAAGTTAATTATTAAAGGGAGTAGGGTTGGGGGGTTAAGAACTGTAACTTAAACCCTACTCCCTACCCTTACCGAGTAATGCAAGGGTTGTCAGAGTACTAAGTAGATATCACTAATTGATTTTTGGGTAACTCCGTATATTCAGCAACAATTTTACGGAATTGTTCCCCTTCGATTGTTTCTTGTTCAATTAATAAATCTACAAGTCGGTCTAATAACGCTCGGTTTTCCCTCATGATTTGACGCGCTTCTTGATAACACGAAACAGCAATTTCTCGCACCTTCTTATCAATTGCGATCGCCATTTCTTCGGAATACTCGTTGCGATTTCCCCAATCTCTTCCCAAAAATACATCTTGATTCTGAGTTTCTAAGGCAACCAATCCTAAATCGGACATCCCGTACATCGTTACCATCTTCCGAGCTAGACTAGTAACCATCTTCAAATCATTACTAGCACCACCCGTAATTTCTTTTTCCCCAAAGACTTCGGCTTCTGATGCCCTTCCTCCCAAAGTCATGGTAATATTATCTTTCATCCAAGCTTTACTATAAAGACCGCTATCAATCATCTCTTCATTAGGTGTTTGCTGGGAAAAACCACCAACTCCACCAGAACGAGGAATAATTGTCACTTTATTTAAAGGGTCAGCGTGTTCTAAAAGTGTCGCCAGTAAAGCGTGTCCGACTTCGTGATAAGCAATCAATCGCTTCTTCTTACTATCTAAGAGCGGATTCAGAGTTAACCCAATAGTTAACCTGTCAATCGCATCATCAATTTCGATTTGAGTAATCGCTTCTTTACGTCTTCTAGCAGTCAAAATTGCCGCTTCGTTGAGTAAATTCGCTAAATCTGCTCCGGTAAAACCCGGAGTCCGACGAGCCACAACTTCCAAAGAAACCCCAGGGTCAATTTTCTTATTACGAGCGTGGACTGTTAAAATAGCTAAACGACCTTTACGGTCTGGTGCATCAACAATCACCTGTCTATCAAAACGTCCCGGACGTAAAAGCGCTGCATCCAGTACGTCTGGGCGGTTTGTCGCGGCAATAATAATGATACCATTGTTACCTTCAAAACCATCCATCTCCGTAAGTAGCTGGTTCAAAGTTTGCTCTCGTTCATCATTACCACCACCGATACCCGCACCCCGCTGTCTTCCTACAGCATCAATTTCATCGATAAATATCAAACAAGGAGCGTTTTCTTTAGCTTTCTTAAATAAATCCCGAACACGGGAAGCACCAACACCGACAAACATTTCCACAAACTCGGAACCAGAAATACTAAAGAACGGAACTCCCGCTTCTCCAGCAATTGCTTTTGCAAGTAAAGTTTTACCTGTTCCCGGAGGTCCTACCAATAATACACCTTTGGGAATGCGTGCGCCAATGGCAGTAAATTTTTCTGGTAGCTTGAGGAAAGTCACAACTTCACCAAGTTCCTCTTTTGCTTCCTCTATCCCCGCTACATCATCAAATTTCACCCCAGTTTTTGCTTCTACCTGAAAACGAGCTTTAGATTTACCAAAATTCATCGCTTGAGAAGAAGCATTGGTTGTCCGACGCAAAAACAGCAGCATCAAAGCAACTAAGGGTAAAATCCACATCAAGTTTATTAACAGTCCAACAGCTACCCTACTGTTTTGAGAAGAAACCTCTGCAAAATCAACTTTATTATCTCTGAGTTTTTTAATTAACTCCGGGTTTTGATCTAACAGCTTGACTTCTATCGGCTTCTCCGAACCTTTTTCCGCTAAATATACTTTAGCTACCTGCTCGGTTTCGTCAAGCTCCACTCGCTTAACTTCACCCTGCTCAATTTTCTCAATCAAATTGCCATAAGTCAAAGGCTCGCTTTTTTCTTTTTCCTGAGCCAATACAGGTGTTCCCGCAAAAACCCCTGATAACATCAAACTAACTGCTAGCAACCCACCAAAGGCTTTAGACTTGATGGCTGAGTCTTTTGTTAACGCTTTTTTCTCAAAATTAATCATAGATTGTTACCCTTTGTCTGTTCTCGCATAAGGTGGGGCTAATTTCAATAGTTATCGCTTTCAAGAATACAAATAATTTTATTCTCAATAATCAAAGTGTAGCTTCTCCAAAAAACACATTCCCCCCTAATTTCATCTCATCACTCGCTTTTGCCGGACGCATACTTGATTTTTTTTGCAATCAACACCCCTGATAGTAACCATTTTTACATATTTTTTTCATATAGGCACTGCCTTACATACCACGTCATTGCTTTATACACAACTATTTGACACTTTTAATCATTAATTCCTAAACTATTCATAGTCGTAATGACTTCAAGTTAATTCTAACAAAAAATTAGAAGTCGGGTTTTTGAGTATAGATACCTATAACACGTTTATAGCTCTGAGAAAAACCCGACTTCTCAAACTCAAGGTTTTGATTCGATGACAACCATTAGAAGTGGGGTTTTTGAGTATAAATATTTGTAATACGTTTATACTTATTATATGAACGCAGTAGTCAACAAGCTTCAGTTGATTATTTTTTTTATACTAATGTTATCATTTAAAATAGCTTGTAAATTACTAATTTGTTTCTGAATATCCTGCTTTTTAGCTTCTCTAACTTCATTTTTTAATTCATCCTTGTAAACTAAAATTAGGTCTTCAATAAGTTGTGAATCTATTTTTCCTAATTTATCTTGAGGATAAATCTTAAGAGCTTCGTCTAAGGCTTCATACCATAACTCATTTCGAGCATATATATTTGCTCTTTGAGTGCTGTCTGTAACGTTAGACAATTGTGCTTCTAATGTGCGTGTCTTTTGAACCACTTCAAATTCAGCTTTTTGTATCAAATCGCTACCATCAGTACATTGAATTGATACTTGCCATAAATATTGCTTACCTGGTGTTAACGCTTTATCTGGAGGAAGTTTGAATTTATTTATCCCTGCTCTGGTTTGAGATTTGTGGATTTTTGCGATCGCAATAGTCCGATGCATTTTATTATTACTGCCGAATTCATAGACGTGAATCTCCGTCTTTTCAGGTTTGGATGCAAACCAAGCTAAAGTAGGACGTACAGAAGCCGTTTTACCTACAAATGTATGGGGAGCAAGAACAACAGTTAAAGGTATATTCCCTTCACCTGGACAACCTCTTGAACCTCCAACTCTGGTATTTTCTTTAGGAGGATTTCTTCTCTGAGGTGAATAATTTGCTAAAGCTACTGTGGGTAACAATATTAGTGAACTAAGCAACAATCCACTCAACAATCTACAATTAGTGAATTTAACTGGTATTCGAGACATTAGATGCATCATAATATCAACCCATTACTCTATTTTCCGCAAGAAAACAAAAAACAGTTACATTACTAAAAAGTTACATTCCTAACTTGCTTAACATAACTTTACAAAGAGAATTGATTTTTAGATGATTTTTTTGATTTTTCAAGCGCCAAGTGAGTTCACATAAAGTACCTTTAGGAGATACAGGCTGTCGCTTAAAAGTACCAGATAACCTCTGAGCTAAATCCTTACATTGTTTTGTACCTTTACTTTCAGTAGATGAATTAATCCCACATCCATTATCTTTGACGCTCAAACTATAGCATTCATCGTGAATTTTCCCAATAACTTGGATTCGTTTAGCTCCTTGAGCGTGTTTTCCGATGTTACATAAAGATTCTTCCAGGAATTGACATAGTTCTCGTTTGAGTTCTATGTTTAAATATTTGTCATCTATTGGCTCAAAAGAGCGAGTTTTGACTCTGATAGCGCTTAAATATTTTAAATCTTTTCTTTGCAGAGTGCTTGTATATACTTCATACAAAAGTTCATTAACGGGATTGTTTAAATCAAGAATTAAACCGCTTCCTAAGCGCAAAATATGTTCATTACTCAGAGCTTCTCTTTTCATAAACTCACCAATATCTCGAATTTCATGGTTGAGTGTTTCAAGTTGTAAGATAAGTTTTTCTTGTGGGAATTCTTGGGTGCGTAGATGACTTAAAGCATCAGCTAATGTTTGTAAGGGTCCGTTATGAATTATAGTAAAGGTATGCTCAATAGTACGTTGTCGTTCTTGAATTTTAGATTTTAATGTTCTATTTTGTTGAAAAAAGGCATTGAGTACAACACCGTTAAGAAGAAAAATTAGTAAACCTGGGACTACAGGAATCCATAATCCCCACCACACTAAGAATAAATAACCGGCTGCAATTAAACAAATACTACTAACACTAACAGCTAATAAATTATTCCATACTGATTGAAGCAAATTACCCATAACAATGGGAACAAAACCCCAAATAATTATCCACAAATATTCCCAATTATCTGACCAAGTTTGTAACAGAGGTCGTTTATTTATGACTGCATTAATAATTTGGCTGGTAGCATGAGCGTGATATTCGACTCCATAAATTTCTCCATTCAGTTTTAAGCCAGAAATAGCAGAAGTATTTGTAATATCTCTAACGGTTGTAGCAGTCATCCCAATTAAAATTATTTTACCTTGTAGCCAGCTTGGGTTAACTTGATTATTTTTAATATCGTGAAGCGATAAAACTCGAAATCTTTCTTTCCCATTACGAAAATTCATGAAAATTTGGATTCCACCATTATCTGTATCTACATATCCCCCAGAGTTGGAATCGAAAACAGGAAGTTCTGTAGAGCCAAATCGTATAGCATTAGAGTCCTGAATACCATTTTCTATGGTAATATTTTTTTCAGCAGCTAAGTAGGCTGTTGCTAAACGTAGAGATAAAGAAAACTTGTCTTGTTTTGGATCATCAGGATTATCAGGACTAGGAGTCATTAGTAAATAACGTCTATATTTACCATCTTGATCTGGAATAATATCGACAAAACCAATTTTTTCTTTAGATAAACTAGCAGGTGGAGAAATTTTATCGGGATATAAAACCTTATCAATACCAATGATATTTTTACTGTTTTTTAATACTTTATGTAACTGTTTACTACCAGGCTCCACTGGTATATCTTTAAAAATATCAAGACCAATTATACTGGGTTCGTAACTCTGTATCTTCTCAATTAGCGATGCAATTTCTCTATCTGGTATTGGATATTTTCCTATTTTTTGAATATCATCTTCATTAATACCAACAATCACAACTTTTTCATCTACAGGTTCTGAGGGACGCATTTTTAAAAAATTATCAAGTAGCATCCATTCTAAGAACTGTAATGAACCACTCAAACGCACAAATATAGTAATAAGAATAAGTGCTATTCCTGGAAGTGCTGCACCATGCCAAATAGAGATTTTATGTTTGATTATCTGGATAGGTTTTTGCAACATTTGAACTATGATTATTTATCAGTGTGAGTTGATAGTTAGTGGTTGGTTGATAGTTGTTAGTTGAATAATCATTATCCGAAGCATAGTTACTGTTAACTGATAACTGATAATGATGGTTAGTGGTTGGTTGATGGTTGATAGTTGTTAGTTGAATAATCATTACCCGAAGCATAGTTACTGTTAACTGATAACTGTTAACTGTTCACTGATTATTAGTCAATCAACCCTTCTTCTCTGGCTCGAATTTCAGTTTGAATTCGCATATTTTTACCTTCTTGCTTACAATCTTCAGGATAAACATTTAAAGCATCTTGAATTTTTGTCCAATATGTACGCACTGTACGCTCGTGTAGGTGCATTTTTTCGGAAATTACTTTATCTTGTAATCCTTCTTCAAATGCTAAGCTCAAAACTTCCAGCCATTCTGGCTTTAATTCCAATCCAGTTTTGATATCTTTTGTATGAGTTGCTCCCTGTATTGCTAAATTTACACGAGTTAAAATCTCTTGTTCAGAAAGTCCTTTATCTGCAATAACAAATCCTCCTTGATGTTCGTCTATTTCATATTTAATTCTGACCAGCGCTTTAGTATAACTACTTTGCACCATGAAATTTAAGTCCAGATATTTATTTAATAAATCTTTAATTAATTGAATACCCGTGTCGATATTAGCAATCATTCCAGTTTTTTGTGGGATGGATAAGTCTAATATAATTAAGTCAAATAATGAATTTTCTTTTATCTGTTCTTCTATTTTATATAAAGCATCTTCTGCTGTTTTAGCTATAAAAATCTCCATATCTGGATATTGCTTCTGCAACATATTAAGGGTTCCAGATATGATTAAATGATGGTCATCTACTACAAGAATTTTTTGCATAGGTCTTTATTATAACTTTTATAAACTAACAATATAATCATCAAAATTCACTTGATATTAACTACAATCTGTTGTTTAAAAAATAAAAATTGGAAAGCTTTTTTTTACTTTCCGCTAATGTTTTTAGACTTGTTAATTAGACATAAATCTTAACAGGACTTAATTTTAGTCAAGTGTGAAAAATTAAACATACTTTTATACTACTAGATTTGAATTGACTAATGAATACACAAAAGTGTATTTTTTAGAGATTCCCGGTGTTCGGGCATTATAAGTTGTGCATTTAAATCATATAACCTAATTTATTTAGCTGCTTTTTAGCTTAATTCAGTCCTATTTATAGGACGAGTACTATTAGACAGGGAATTTCATTCCCTGGCGGATTGGATACCCGCCTATCAAAGTTGGTGTGACAGGCTACTAGTATTCCACCACATTAATTTTGAGGAGTTAAAATACCTCTTCGTAGGTTGGGTTAAGCGTTGGCGAAGCCTGTCCGACAGGACATAGCGCAACCCAACGCGGGTGCCGAGGCTCCACTACGTTGGGAGCAACGCTTGCGCGAACAGCCCAACCTACAATATTACATTGATTACCCCTCATAACTTATGTGGCGGACCACTAGTACTCCACCACATTAATTTTGAGGAGTTAAAATACCTCTTCGTAGGTTGGGTTAAGCGTTGGCGAAGCCTGTCCGACAGGACATAGCGCAACCCAACGCGGGTGCCGAGGCTCCACTACGTTGGGAGCAACGCTTGCGCGAACAGCCCAACCTACAATATTACATTGATTACCCCTCATAACTTATGTGGTGGACCACTAGTACTCCACCACATTAATTTTGAGGAGTTAAAATACCTCTTCGTAGGTTGGGTTAAGCGTTGGCGAAGCCTGTCCGACAGGACATAGCGCAACCCAACGCGGGTGCCGAGGCTCCACTACGTT
>NZ_JADEWL010000294.1 GCF_015207665.1 Plectonema cf. radiosum LEGE 06105 | reverse complement strand
CCCCTAACTCCTAACTCCTAACCCCTAACCCCTAACTCCCAAAAGCATTGGGCAATTCTTTGAGCAGCACCCGGTTTACCCATACGTTGCTCGCCATTTTTGGCAATTGCATACAATCTATCGGGATTCGCAAATAAGCTTTTAAATTCTGAGGCTATATCAGCGGGTTTCTCGACTAAAATTACCGAGCAACCTAAAAGACGACTTTGAGCTTCAGCGAAAGCTGGGGTAAATTGGGGTCCTTCTCCTGGTATAATGATTGCTGGTTTTCCCAAACCGACAAACTGTTCTGTAGCTGTCCCAGCCATTGCGATCGCAAAGTCTCCTAAATGCAAGCAGTCATTATAGTTCGTTTGGGTAAAAATGATGTAACCATTTTTTTGTTTGAATGTCAATGCTTGATTATCAGGAATCTGAATTTGAGATTGTTGATTTGGTATGGCACTCCAGCCTTGATTTTTAATGGTTTCAGCTAAGATATTGCAGTCTAAACCGGGAGCGATAGCTGCTAAGAATACAACATTACCATTGGTGTGTCCGACGAAATCTGGTTGGCGGAACATAGCAATTAATGCCGAAACTGCAACTGTAATTTTTTCCCAGTTTGCGTAGGCTTCTGGAGTGCGGGAACCAGGTAAAAGAGTAATTACTAAAGGACGTTCTATTTCTTGTTTGCGAGTATCGGCACTATAAAACTTTTGTAATGGGAAGCTGGGATTTAACCCATCCATCATCGGATTTCCTAAATCGAAAGCGGGGATTTTCCACTGTTTTAATATTTGTGTTGTTAAAGAATCTCTAGGAAATACAGCTTTACAGCGTCTGCGACTCATTAACCAGCGTTCCCAAGGTAAGTAAACTGAACCACTCCAGCCTTCCCAACGAGCAGCTTGAGTATCTCGTTTCAACCAGCCAGTTTCATCTCGGAGATAATATTCCGATTTTGCTGTACCGACAAAAGCATATTCACAACCACTCAACCAAGCGAATAATAGCGGTACGATATCCCCTACAGCCAAAATTTTTACCGAATAGCCGGATTTTTTCTGAGTTTTTACCCAGCGACGTACAGTTTTAAATTGATTGAGAGTAAGTTGTAGTAAACCACTACGTACATCCCCGGCTAACTGCCGTCCGTCCATGTAAATAAAACCACCACTAGGCATCGAACGTACTGAACCAATCATCGGAATATCTAACTTTTGGTAAGCACGTCCAACACCTACTAAAGGTAAAGCAAAGACTTGCGGTGATAAAGGTTGCTGTTGCAATTCTTCTAAAATGCGAATCGCGATCGCGTCTTCTCCATGTCCATTACTTAATACCAATAATCGTGAAGTAGCAGGATTAGCTCGTATTTTTTGTGTAAAGGGAAGGGGTGATAATTCACTCATGAGAAACAAATATTTTTGATTAACTGTCTCAAAAAGCAAGAGGGATATATAAAGTTATAAATAAACCGAAAAAGCTGAAAGTTGGTAGTATCCCCGAAGACGAACCTGATAATCAAAACTCATTATCAAAATACAAGCTAACTTTCAGTGATTCAGGCTAAATATTATGCGAGTTTCTTCAGCGGCAATTTTTACTTTAGTTAGTTTAGCGGCTAGCAACATTCACCAGCAGGCAACTGCAAATGATTCTACTGCCATTCCTGACAACCAACAAGGGGAAAATCTTGTAATTCCGGTGGTTGAAGGTACCCCCGCATCAACAGAGGTTATTTCCCAACCAGAAACTTTAATTACTCAACAATTCTCCCAGAAATCAGTTAACAGTGAACAGTTATCAGTTAACAGTGAACAGTTATCAGTTAACAGTAAACAGTTATCAGTTAACAGTGAACAGTTATCAGTTAACAGTAAACAGTTATCAGTTCAAAATCAACAAAAACAAACACAAATAGTAATTAAAAATGGAAGCAATCCCCCCA
>NZ_JADEWL010000115.1 GCF_015207665.1 Plectonema cf. radiosum LEGE 06105 | reverse complement strand
GCCCAAGACAATTTATAGTAAAGTTGTCTTTTAATCTTTAATAAAATTGTGAAAGCTATTAGTCTTATTGGTTCTACTGGTTCTATTGGTACTCAAACTTTAGATATTGTTAGTCAGTATCCCCAACAGTTTAGGATTGTAGGATTAGCCGCAGGGCGCAACGTAGAATTATTAGCATCTCAGATTCGGCAGTTTCAACCGAGTATAGTGGCAATTTGTGATGAAGATAAATTACCACAACTTAAAGAGGCAATAAAAGATATTCAACCCCAGCCAACTCTACTAGCGGGAGAAACTGGTGTTATTGAAGTTGCTCGTTGTGCAGAAGCTGACACTGTAGTTACTGGTATTGTCGGCTGTGCTGGATTGTTACCTACCATTGCTGCTATTGAAGCGGGTAAAGATATCGCTTTGGCAAATAAAGAAACTTTAATTGCTGGCGCACCAGTAGTTTTACCTCTAATAGAAAAACACGGAGTAAAATTATTACCCGCAGATTCCGAACATTCGGCGATATTTCAATGTTTACAAGGCATTCCAGAAGGAGGTTTACGCAAAATTATACTTACAGCTTCCGGTGGTGCTTTCCGCGATTGGGATGTAGAAAAATTAGCAGAAGTGACAGTGGCTGATGCCACCAAACATCCTAATTGGTCAATGGGACGTAAAATTACTGTTGATTCGGCAACTTTGATGAATAAAGGATTGGAAGTAATTGAAGCGCACTACTTATTTAGTTTAGATTACGATGACATTGAAATTGTCATTCATCCCCAAAGCATTATTCATTCTTTAATTGAGTTACAAGATACTTCTGTTTTAGCTCAGTTGGGTTGGGCGGATATGCGTTTACCTTTACTGTATGCTTTATCTTATCCAGAACGTATTTACACTGACTGGGAACGTCTGGATTTAGTTAAAGCAGGTTCCTTAACATTCCGCGAACCCAATCATCAAAAGTATCCTTGTATGCAATTAGCTTACGCTGCTGGTAGGGCTAGTGGCTCAATGCCAGCAGTTTTAAATGCTGCTAACGAGCAAGCCGTAGCTTTGTTTTTAGAAGAGAAAATTCACTTTTTAGATATTCCCCGCTGTATCGAAACAGTTTGCGATCGCCATTCCCACGACAACCATTCAAATCCTAATTTAGATGACATTTTGACAGCCGATAAATGGGCAAGACAAGAAGTAACCAGAGTTGCACAAACTTTACAAAATCCACCGACAGTAATTTCGATGCGATAAAGTTGACAGTTGACAGTTGTTGGTTGTTGGCTGTTAGTGGTTAGTTGTTGGTTGTTCGCTGTGAATTAACTCCGGTGGTACTAACTAACTCTTTGAATCCAAAATCTAAAATCCCATAATGGTTGATAGTTGTTGGTTGTTAATTAACTTCTCACTCCTAACTCCTAACTCCTCACTCTTTGAATCCAAAGTCTAAAATCTAAAATCCAAAATTCCTGGTGGTACTAACTCTTCTTCGATGCAGAAAGCCTTGCAAAAACCTCTTTCATTCCAGGAGGTAACTGACGCATTATTTTACCTTTTTCCCTATCCTTTGCTACCAAGGTAACTTTGGCACTAACATATAATTCTTGCTTATCGGTTGATTGAATCGCATAATCCCAATTGATGCGAACACTTGTGACTTCTTCCATACGAGTTTTGACTACAGCAGCCTTACCCAACTGAAGTGACCTATGATAGCGTATAGACATTTCTACCACGGGTAACTCGCAGCCTAAAGTTAGTAAATCGGTATATTCAATGCCAATTGAGCGCAAGCACTCTATTCTGGCTTCTTCCATCCAAGCAATATAAGTACCATGCCACACAACACCAGCATAATCGGTGTGGTGAGGTTGAACTCTCACAGGATATTCAAACCAATTTTCTGATGCGTGTAAATATTGATTGTCGATCGCCCCAGTAGGAGGTAGCTGTGGTTTATCTGATTTTTCTTCGGACATCTTAAAGTTTCTTTACAGATGCTTGGTGAGTTTCTTTACTAGTTCGCAATAACACGATAATTAATCCTGTTGGCTTTGACAGGATTATTCGTTATTTTCTCATGATTATAATTACAATAATCTTTAACCGATTGGCAAGATATCCAATTAATTATTTGTTGCGGCTTTAAAACTAAAGTACGATTATTCTTCAATAAAGCTTAATACTTTCTTCAATTTTCAAGTTATATTTTTATCCAATTTTATGTATATGTATTACCCAAGATAGGGCGATAAAAGTCTACAACCATCACATTGGAAGAAAAAATCAAAATATTCTGTTTGAAATGTTTGATTTCAACAGTATTGTAGAATACAATAATATTGTGTAAATCCAATTACACAGTACCGTTATACTTAGTACTATTCACTTTAAATGACTAGTTGTATCTGTAGTGATTCGGATCATAAATTAACACCTAACATTGCCCGAAAAGCTTCACCAACAAGCACCTGTTCAGAGGCGATCGCAATTTGACATATAAAGCTCGTAAACTCCTTTTATACCTACTTATTTTGTTTTCTGAAGCAAAAATATCTTTTAATGATTACTTCATAATCAGAAAATTGTGAATACGGATAAAAATAAGTTATACATTTTTCTAATTACAAATAAATAACTTGTAATTATAGTTATAAAATTAGAAGCCCATTCATACAAGCAAGATGCCCCAGATTTTGAGCATTGGAGTTGGTAGCCTCAATTACATTTGCCCGAATAAAAACTACAATGACTCTATTCGCTATTTTCTACAAAAATTCTGTCATTTAGGAAACACTAATTTTCTACTTTGTCAATTTGAATTTGACAAACTATGGATATAGCAACAAGTTCAGCAACCAATGTCCGTGTCATTACTTTATTTTATGCCTGACGCGAACTAGAACAAATATTTAGTTAATGTTTGGCTCAAATTAACTATGAACTTAAAATATCGCTGTTTTTTTGGTCTGAACAAGTCACTCTCAAATTACCTTGATAGAGGCTACCTTGTTCGAGCAATACTTAGTAGGGCTTTACAAGAGTTTTAGCGCCAGCAGAAGCTTCCATTGGTGGATGCTTGACTAAATTCGCTAATTCCTGTAGCTGGTTGACAGCTTCGGCACCTTCCAACTTCATTAACTCGCGATCGTCACGCATCTCAGTCCAAGTAATGCCATAATCAGACACTAAAAATCGAATCAGATGATTTTCTCCCAAACTAACCATAAATGACGCACTGTTCATTTGGTCGCCGCAAGTATAACAAGACGCAGGATATCCCCGTCTCTCAAGGACAATTGCTAAGGCTTGTAAGTTCATAACCAAGTCTTGAACAAATTGTCGGTGTTGTTGCGCTAATCTTAGAAACACTTTTATCCTCCAAACACCACAATCATTTTAATCTCTTTTATATTTTTTTTAGATTTTCTCATCAAATGGTATTGTAAACTATATATTACAATTGTCTTCAATTAAGAAAATCTCGAAAATCCCTACCTAGGAAATGGTAGTTCATGTAGACAAGTCGTACCGTATCATAATATTCACTTTGCAACTAAAAAATTCCCGATTATCGTTGGTTAAATTTTACTTGGTATTTAGATAATCGAGTTTAGGGTAGATACTGAGAATATAAATCCGCTCTTACATTAACTCATATTCAGTACAAGTCAACTGGCAAAAAACTGCAAAAAGTATCTTTATGAGTCATTATCTGTCACAAAAGCTAGATTTAATGCTTTGATTGGCATTTTACTTAATTTTATTACCATTTATACTCCAGTTAATTTATGTAATTTAACGAGAAGAGACTGTTCTCCTTGGTACAAAAGGTAAATCAATTAAATTACTTGCTTTTTGTGGCAGATGTAAAAAATTTTATCTACATAAAACTTCAATTTTAGCAAAGGTTCAATAGCTTGCTATACTGCTTAAAATAGTACGTTTTACTACCTCAATGTCAAAACTAAAACTTGAGGATAACTAAATAATTAAAAACAGTGGTGCCTAATTGGCAGAATTATTCTTAAAACTTGGTTAAAATGTGTATTTAGCTACTTTATGCAGTTACGGAAAAAATTGTAATCAGCTAAATTGGAGAAAATTGATAAATAAACAATGCAAAATAAAAATTAATAAATTAAATTATCTAGCAGTTAAAATTTCAGAGTGATTGATCTGAGAACTGAATAAATAAATTTAATTATTATAAATATTTTATTTACTTATTTAAATACACAATAAATACACAAACAAATAAACACTATTATTGCAACTAGTTGCCACAGGATTTTGATAAATTGGCAGCAGTTACTAGTTTTGAGTCAAAACTAGTAACTACAATACTTTATACTACTTGCCACCAACCGAAAGCAGGACCGATAAAACGAACTGTTACCCAAATGGCAATCATTAAAAAAATACCAATCCAGGCACCGCGAGTAGTCCAACTAACGAACTGTTCTGCTTGTTTTTTAGTTATCGGAACCCAGGGTAAAATACGAGGAGACTGACCGTAATCTGTCCCTAGTGAAGCTTTACGTCGTTTTGCTTCGCCCATAATTGAGATTAAGATACATCGTACCAAATATCTACTACTACTCATCGTAGCGCTTATAAAACCATAATTAACTAGATATTTTATAAAAAAATATTATTGAATGTAAACTCTTATAAGTATTTTTTTTATATTGTTAACTACAGAGCGAATTTTTGGTGATTTATTCCGATATATTTCTGTATTTCAATGAATATGCTGGAACTATAAATAAATTTTCGTTTTCATTTTAGTCTTTAAATTGATACTATTCTTTGAAGATAAGTAATGATGAATTTTTGTTGCTTAAAATTCACGAGAATGCACCCCGAACTCAACAACACCAAAAAATCGAGTTTCTTGTAAACTATAAGCCTGAAAACCTCGATAAAAATATAGACTTAAAGAATACTGTATTCAAAAGTATTGAAAATTATTTTTGATTTAGCTGTTAATCTGATAGCGAGAAGAATATTTTCATAGGTGTTGGAACTATGCTGATTCTGTCCTGTTCATCAGGTATAGTTTTGCATGGGTTTTAAGACACGTAGGCTAACCGACCTACTGCACTGCATAGTACATTATACGCGCAAATTAAAGATGAAATATAAAGGCTTTTCCATTTCTTTAGGCAATAATTCCCGTTTTAACTTAAAATTACCTTTCTCTATTGCTGCTTTGGTTATAGTGTCTGGTGGTTCAATGCTAGTACCCGTAGAAGTTGACGCGAGTGGTACAAAACAAACTATCGCTCAAACTTTGATCGGACAAAATCCCGTAGCAAGCAGCATAATTTACGTAAATCCACAGACTGGTACGGATGCTGCTGGAGCCGGGACTACTGAAGCTGCACCATATAAAACTATTACTTTCGCTCTGCAACAAGCACAATCGGGTACAGTTATTCAACTCGTACCCGGTACCTACAGTAGCGAAACGGGGGAGCAATTTCCCCTGACAGTTCCACAAGGAGTAACATTACGAGGAGACGAAGCGGGAAAAGGACAAGCGATATTAATTACAGGAAGCGGTAAATACACCAGCCGTACATTTGCCGCTCAAAACGTGACTATTCTTCCTCAAAATAACTCTGTTATTACTGGTGTTACCGTTACAAACCCAGAGTCTCGCGGAACTGGTGTATGGGTAGAATCAACAAATCCTAAAGTTACAAACAGTACTTTCACAAACAACAAACGAGAAGGTATTTTTGTTACTGGTACAGGTAATCCGATAATTGCCGGTAACATTTTTATTCAAAATACAGGTAATGGCGTTTCTGTCGCAAAATCTGCTGTCGGAGAGATTCGCGGTAACTTATTTCAAGATACAGGATTCGGTTTAGCGATTGGTGGAGACTCTACACCTTTAGTAATTGAAAACCAAATCTTGCAAAACGTAGATGGAATCTTTATCTCCAATTCAGCTAAGCCGGTATTACGTAAAAACGTCATCCAAAACAATACACGGGATGGTATTGTCTCTATTTCTCAAGCTCAGCCTAACTTGGGTACGTCAGAAGAAGCGGGTGGTAACTTAATTCGCAATAACAAGCGTTTTGACCTAAACAATGCTACTCAAGGTCAAATTTTGGCGATTGGTAACGATATCGATCAAGGTAAAATTTCTGGACAAGTGGAATTTGTGGCAGCTGCTGTAGAGCCACTTCCCGGTGGAGCTACGGCTTTCCGAGATGTCGCACCAAATTATTGGGCAAAAAGCTACATCGAAGCTTTAGCTTCCAAAGGAGTGATTGCTGGTTTCCCCGATGGTACTTTCAAACCCAACGAACCCGTTACCCGCGCTCAATTCGCTGCCATTATTAACAAAGCGTTTTCACCAACCCCTCAACGACAAACCATTAATTTTGGCGATGTCAGCAGCAATTTTTGGGCTTATAGTGCGATTCAAACAGCTACCAGAGGCGGTTTTCTTGCTGGTTATCCCAATAATACTTTTAGAGCGCAGCTAGAAATTCCCAGAGTACAGGTTTTAGTTTCCTTGGCTAACGGTTTAGGTTTAACTGCAAACAATCAAAATGTTCTTTCTGTTTACAGCGATGCTTCCCAAATTCCTACTTGGGCTCAAGCACCAGTTGCAGCAGCAACTACAAAACAGCTGGTAGTTAACTATCCAACTGCAACACAATTAAGTCCCAACCGTCAAGCCACTAGAGCAGAAGTAGCGGCTTTTGTTTATCAAGCCCTAGTCAATGCAGGAAAAGCTGAAGCAATTCCCTCTCCTTATGTAGTAACGGTTCAACAATAAAACTATAACTCTTAAATACAACAATCAGAAGTCGGGTTTTTTAGGTTAAATATCTGTTAGGTTAGGTAAGACAATCATCGTAAAAACCCGACTTCTCATCCGCTCAACCACAATCAGAAGTCGGGTTTTTTAGGTTGTTGACGGCTATCTTCCCAACGCCAGAGAAACACCATTAAAGCGACGACTCCTAACTGAAGCGCTAAGGATGGTAAACCAACTTCAAAAGTAGTCTTTTGGGCTAGTAGCTGTAAAACAAAAATAAATGCGCCGATTAAGCCAGAGGCTCCGAAAGATAAGTAAACAAATTTTCGTAAACCCCGATAAGGAGATGCTGCTTCTGCTTTGAGACGAGCGTATTGCTCTGGCTTTAGTTGACGTTTATTAGTGCTATTTTTAGAATTTGGTTGTACCATAAAGCTGGAGTAGTGATATAATTGGAGATTGTTTATGCCGACGTGGCTCAGTGGTAGAGCAATTGATTCGTAATCAATAGGTCGCGGGTTCAAATCCCGCCGTCGGCTTTGTTTAGCTGTAATTAATAGTTTACCTGTTTGAGGATTATACGATTGCGACCTTCTTGTTTAGCTTGGTAAAGAGCTTTATCTGCTGCCAAAATTAAATTACTTGGCGAGGATTTAAAATCCGGAATGGTGGTTGCTACCCCCAAACTCAGAGTTACATAATTACTAACCCCAGATTCCAGGTGTTCTACTTGTAATTCCCTAACTCCCGATTGCATTAAAGCTGCAACATGAACTGCACCAGGAGCATTGGTATGTGGCATAATTACAGCAAACTCTTCGCCACCGTAACGCGCTACTAAATCTTGATTTTTTTGTGCCGCACCATTTAAAACAGCAGCCACTTTTTGCAAACACAAGTCTCCTGCGGGATGTCCATATTTATCATTAAAAGGTTTAAAAAAATCGATATCGCATAAAATTAATGACAGTGGTTTATCTGAACCGGCTAAATTCATCCATTGATTATTTAAATACTGGTCAAACCGACGACGATTAGCCAACCCAGTTAAGCCATCCATATTAGCTAATTGTTGCAAAGCTTGGTTTGCTGCTTCTAGTTGCTTGTATAATTGTGCTTGTTGTAAAAGTCGTCGCACCCGCTGACGTAAAACAGCCCAATGAATAGGTTTAGTAACGTAATCGCTAGCCCCTGAACCAAAAGCACGATTTACCGAATCTGGATCGTCCAAGCCGGTAATCATCAGTATTGGAGTACGTTCCCATAGTTTTGAAATCACGCTGGTACTTGCATAAGATTCAGTATCAAAATTCGCTAACGCTACTGCCAAATTGTTTCTCGCAATCTGCATTAGTTCATTACAGCAGGTAAAACCGTCCATCACCGGCATTAATGCATCTAGTAGAACTAAATCCGGTTTTAAAGCAATATAGGCATCTAAACATTCTCGACCGTTAGCAACATCTACTACGCGATATCCTTCATTATCCATATATTCACGCAGAAGAGTCCGTATGGCTTTATCGTCGTCAGCCACTAAAATTAAGGGCGGTTTGCTAGGGATAGGAGTTGGGCTTATGCCTGACATGAGTTGCATTCCACAGAATACTAAGGTGGTAAAGCTAAAAGTAAATTCGCGATCGCGTTACAAAAAATCGGATGATTATGCTTAGCCTACTTATAGACTTTTCACACTATTGTTAAATTTAGTTACTGCACGTATTGCTTTACCGGCTTAAAAAGTCTTTTTCATCCCCAATTGTCATTAATAGTTAAAGCTTAATGGCAACTTTGTTGAACGAAAATAAAATTGTCTACAAAATATTTTGAAACTTTGTCTTAAAAAGGACAAGAGTATAGGAGTAAAAGTATGATTTTATATTTATTTTGAAAACTCATTATGACTTATAATTCACTTGCGGTATCGCAATTTTGAAGAGATTTTAAGGTGGAAATGAAGTATTAAATAGGGGAATATCGCTTTGCTGTCTTACTGAATATCGAGAAGGTGAACAAGAATTCTGTTTCGCAATCAACTGTTGAAGTTCAGTAGTGTGTTTTGCGGCTATGAGCCAAATCTTTGGTAGACGACTTAATTGCATATCTGACTAAGACCCCGTTAACTATAATACAAGTATCTGCCCACAATAGGCTAGAAAGAAAATCTTACTATCTA
Source organism: Plectonema cf. radiosum LEGE 06105 (assembly GCF_015207665.1). GTDB lineage: Bacteria > Cyanobacteriota > Cyanobacteriia > Cyanobacteriales > Nostocaceae > Rivularia > Rivularia radiosa_A. The sequence goes on along the minus strand of NZ_JADEWL010000115.1, from coordinate 12,391 downwards.
TAGTTCCCAGATATTCATTTGCAATTACAATTTTCTAGAGAAATTACCAAAAATAATCGGTTAACAGTTACGTACTTAAGAAAAATTAACTAGATTTAACATACTAAGTATATGCAAAGGTTTTATAAATATTGAATCATTCCTCTGAGAATCTCTTTCTGCTTGAGAAAATGCTTTAAACTTTTATGGGTTGCTATTTATGGGTTGCTAAAGTAAGTAGGAAAAATATTCTTTCCCCCTGCTAAGAGTTAAGAACTCAGCGGTAGCTAAAATGATTGATCGATATGGTGCTGTAATTCTCAAAGATTTCAACTTTTGATTAAAATTAAAATCCCATGCCAGATTCATTAATGTATCAACAGGATGATTACGTAGTCTTGGAAACGAACCAACCGGAACAGTTTCTTACTTCTTCAGAGTTGTTGGAAAAGCTCAAAGAGACTTTGCAACAACTTGAGGAAGAAGAATTACCACAGGATTTAAAAAAAATTGATTCTCTGCAAAAAAGAGCAGAATACTTAATTAACACTAGTTGCGAACTCGATATTGGTCCGGGACAATATTTACAGTGGTATGCGGTGCGTTTGGAAAAATAAACAAAAATAATTTGGCTCTCAATCTAACTATGATTGTGTTTCTGGAGTAGTAATCAATGCTAATTCAATTTTGTTTTCTCCTACCTGTGTGATTTTGACATCTACCCCCGGACCGAAAAAAGCAATCATTTTTTGCTGTTTTTGCTGCCAAACATCTAAGGGTGCTTGTGGAGAATCGAATTCCAAAATTAAAGCATAATTACCATCAATTTCTATTTCTCGCAATGCTACTACTTCTGGAAAGTCCTCTCCTAGCTGTTCTAAGCCAAGATGAGTTAAGGCTTTATCTAGATGAGCATCTTGTCCATAGCGATATCGAGTTAAATCTTCACGGACTTGATTTTGAGTCTGAGTTGCTTTCTGCTTTCTTAGGGATAAAACAGATTCTGGTGTCGGAGGAACAAACGGTACAGGTTTGAGTTCGTTCGCTTTGAGTGCAAGTCCTCCCAACAGTACAGGAATCCCGTAAAAAAAACCAATCAGATTAAGCGTAGCATTGTGGGCAGCGTAAGCTACAAAGCCTGTTAGGGTTAAAATTCCACCAATAGTTAAACCCACCGTTCCCAAAGAAATTTTCCCTAGCATAATGCGTGATTGTATTTTCAATTCAACTGTAACGATTGTTTCATTATCGCCGACAATAGGTAATATTTTGATAAAATAAAATCGAATAATTGCTTGTTTTGGTTTAACTTAAAAGTATTATTTAGTTTATTTGCTCAAATATTCTTACAAACAATGGATGTACAAACGATAAAGGAAAGAATTGCTTTAGTTGAAAGCAAACGCGAATATTTACTGAGCTTGCTTGAACAGCCAAATCTGGGAACTTTAAGAATCGATGTAAATCAAGCTATTGAAGAAATGGATGAGCTGCTTGATGAGTACAAGCGTACCTTCCCTTAACTACAGTCAATTTGAATGCAAAAATTGATCAAAAAATCACCCCTATAGCTTATCTTAGGGGTTTTATATGCATAAATTAAGAATTACAATAGCCTGTTTGTGACAGTTAATTGCTCAGTTTCTATTATTACCAAGTATTAATTGTTTATTAAATCTAAGATTTCAAAGGTTAAATTTTAAGTCAAATTGCGTCAGTATAAACCTTGATTTGTAACTAACTATACTAACGCTTTTTTCCATATTGACTGGTATTTACTCAATAGCATTTATCCTCTAACTTAAAAGTTCCTTGCATCTTCTCCCAATTGTTTAATTAAGCCAACTAGTTGATTGGTAGGTGCATCTTTGCGACAAAAAGCATCTACATTACTCATAGCTTTTGTTTCTTGAAAGTATTTCTCTTCTACAGAAGAATAAGCAATGATTTGAGTATTAGGAGATATGTCTTTAATTTTGCAAGAAGCACTCCAGCCATCCATTACCGGCATTTGCAAATCTAGTACAATCACATCAGGATGACAGGTTTTGACCATCTCTACCGCTTCTTTGCCGTTACTAGCTAAACCTACTACTTGAATATTTTTTTGAGAAGAAAAGGCTAGTTGGAGAGTTAAGCGAGTAAGTTCATGATCATCAACTACTAGAACCCTTAAAGTTGAAGGCTTACAGGACAACATTAACATCTAAACAAATATAATAGAATGTACACTAACCTTTATAGTTTATGGGATAAGGTAGGGCAAGTAACTCTATCCTATGGTTGAATAATCTTCATGCATTAATGACAAATGTCTAATTATTCAGCTTGAAAACTATTAAAGGCGTGTTTGCGATCGTCTTAAGGCAAATCTACCATCTGCAAGGAATTTCTTTTCGGACCGATAAAATGTGAAACATTTGTACTTTTATTTGCAGCAATTTGCATCAATGCTTTCTGCGAAGCAGCTTCAGTTGAGTCTTCAGAGGGCTTTCTTTGGATATAACTACCATCTGATTGTAGCTCCCAAGCTTGACGGTTATCAGCAAGCATAATTCCTAAGATTTCTTGTATGTCCTTAGCAATATCCGAGTCCTGAATCGGGGTTATGACTTCTACCCTACGGTCTAAATTGCGAGGCATCCAGTCAGCACTGCCAATGAAAATTTGCTCATCACCATTATTATAAAAGTAAAAAATCCGGGAGTGTTCTAAAAAGCGACCGATGATACTAATGACGCGAATATTTTCGCTCACGTCTTGTAATCCCGGACGCAAACAGCAAATTCCCCGTACAATCAAGTCAATTTGTACTCCCGCACGAGACGCTTCATATAAAGCAGCAATAATTTGCGGGTCTACCAAAGAGTTCATTTTAGCAACAATACGCCCGGAAGAACCATTTTGAACGTTTTCGATTTCCCGATTAATCAGCATCATAAAACGTTCACGAATATTCACTGGTGCAACTAACAACTGTCGATAAGCCTTTTGTCGAGAATAGCCAGTTAAATAATTGAATACATCGGTGACATCAGCCCCTAATTCTTCTCGACAACTGAATAGTCCGATATCTGTATAAATTTTTGCCGTCTTGGGATTATAATTACCAGTGCCAATATGTACGTAACGACGGATGCGCTGTTGTTCCTGACGCACAACCATGACAAGTTTACTGTGAGTTTTTAGACCTACAATTCCGTAAACTACGTGAACACCCATACTTTCTAAGCGTCTAGCCCAGTAAATATTGTTCTCTTCATCAAAGCGGGCTTTGAGTTCCACAAGTACGGACACTTGCTTACCGTTTTCCACAGCATTGATTAAAGCATCTACTATTGGTGAATCCCCGGAAGTCCGATAAAGGCTCATCTTGATGGCTAATACATCCGGGTCTTGGGCAGAATTAATAATAAAATTGACTACTGACGCACTAAAGGATTCATAAGGATGATGTACTAACAAATCCCCCTCTCTAATCACAGAGAAAAAGTCTTTTCCTTCTTCTGTAGATTGCATATTCGGATTTAAACTTGGTTCTTTGATCCGTTGCAGTCTAGAAGGTATTACAGCTTTCCAGGGTGGGTCTTTTAACTCTGGAACTGGTAGTGATAAAAAGTACATTAAGTCCCGCAATCCTAAAATACCATCTATTTGGTAGGCATCATTTTCCGATAAATCCAGAACTTCTAACAGCTTGCTTCGGACTTCACTTGGTGTCTGAGATTGCAATTCGATTCTGACTGGATTGCCTCCAGCACGACGTTTTCTCAGTTCCTGTTCGATGGCGAGTAATAAATCATCTGCTTCATCTTCTTCTAAAGCCAAATCAGCATCGCGAGTAATGCGGAAAGTATAATATTCCTGGATATTCATTCCGGGGAATAAAGAGTCTAAATTGTGAGCGATGGCTTGTTCAATGGGTACACCAGTCCAGATGGAAGGTTTGCTATTTTCTTCAATTCTTAATTCTGGTGGTAAAGACAAAAATCGCGGTAGTACTTTCGGGACTTTGATTCTAGCGAAAAGTTCTTCTTCGGTTTCGGGATTTTTAATTATAACTGCCAAATTCAAGCTGAGATTAGAGATGTAGGGAAAGGGATGGCTTGGATCTACACCGAGTGGAGTAATAACGGGAAAAATTTGTTCTTCAAAATAATTATCTAAATATTTACGCTGTTTATTATTTAAATTAATGTAATCAACAAGATGAATCCCATGAGACGCTAATTCGGGCCGGAGGTTTTTTTCAAAATGTTGATGCTGCTGAGTGACTAAAGGACGCAAGACAAAGCTAATTTCTTCTAATTGTTGTTGGGGAGTGCGACCATCAAAACTTGTACCGCTAAATTTAGCTTCTACCTGTTGACTTAATCCTGCAACTCGCACCATGAAAAATTCATCGAGATTATTACAGAAAATGGCTAAAAATTTCAGACGTTCTAATAAGGGAGTTCGGGTATCAATTGCTTCATGTAATACTCTGCTATTAAATTCTAGCCAGCTTAACTCTCGATTGAGATAGTATTTTGGATCTGATAAATTCTTGGAATTGGCAGTTTTCTTGGATTTCGCCATGATGACCTTGGGTTTGGCAGGTGCGACTGAGACAACGGAAATTAGACTCTAAATATAAATATATTAGATTAAATGTAGCTTTTGCTTCTATCTGAAGAAAAATTATTAATTTAGCCTAGCGCCATACAGTAAAAACTTATTTTGAACCGCCCTAAACTGTTTCAAAGTTTTTCAATAAAATTTTCTAAATTTGAAAAAACGACACTCAGTAAATTGGATAAATTGATAATTTCAGAAGTCGGGTTTTGAGGTTAAATATTTGTTAAATAAGACAATGATTGTAAAAACCGGACTTCTCATCCCCAAGAAGTCGGGTTTTTAGGTTAAATATCTGTTACTCCCTTCTCCGCAGAAGATTACCGATTAAAAAAAAACCGCAGAGACGCTCTTAGCGCAGAGGAAAGAGATGAACCTCACCCTACTCGCCAGGAGCGGAATAGGAGTAAACAAGACAATGATTGTAAAAACCCGACTTTTCACTTCTATTTCTTTTTCGCTGCTGCGGAAACAGGCAACTGTAAATTCTGGTTATAAACAAACTGATTGTTAATTTCTACTTGTCGTTTGGGAAGATTATTTCGAGAATTTAATGCATCTAGGGGAGAAACTTGTAAGATATATTTACCAACAGGAACTCCATCCAGACGATACAGCCCAAAGCTGTCAGTCGTACTAGATAATACTCGTTTGCCAGTATTAGTTACTAGTTCGACACGGACTTCTGTCAAAGGTTGACCGGATGTATCTGTAACTTTTCCGGCAACTCCATATTCAGCCCTGACGGGGAAATCTACGCGAGTTACCCCTGAAGCAGCCACCTCGGCGACTAAACTAGTTTTAGATATTGCCAATTCGATGGGTAATTCTTCGGGTTCAAGTTCCACAACGTAAACACCTTCTGGTAAATTACCGACAAAGAAATTACCTTTGGAGTCAGTTCTAGCAGAACCAAGATTTTTATTGCGAGTATCGTAAATGCGGACAATAGAACCGCTTAAATCAAAGCCTTTGCTTCCTTCTTCCACTGCCAATTTACCGGCAATTGCTCCACGTTCTTTGCTAATACCACTGTATCTGGCTGGAGTCATTTTACCCCCAGCAACGGACATATCAGAAGTTAAGGATAAACTCAGACGGCCGTCATCTAATCCACCGAAACTAACTCCTCTAGAAGGTATAGCTTCATAATTAAGTCTAGCAAATAGACCCGGTAGTACTTGCATACTTGCCCCTGCGATCGGTCCGATTTCTCCATCGCTGATTGCTAATCCCACATTCCAACTTAAGTCTTTAAAATTATTAGGATTATGACCAACACCTACCGAATAACGAGGAGGAGCGCTTCGACCAAATTCAGAACCAAAGTTTAATTGATAATTCCGGTTCAAACTGTATCTTAAATCTGATATATACGCATCTCCGTAACTATTAAAAGACAATCTTGTATTTCGGTTCGGTGTAAAGAAAGCATTCAATAAATAGTCTCCAAAAATATCAGGTCTACCGCTTAAAGATAAATTGGAAAAAGGACGGGCATAAAAAGTAGGTAAAATATATTCATCAGAATTGCTATCATCTTTGCGACTGCGAGCAACGAATCCCAGATTTAATTTATTATCAAGGCGATATCTGACTTCTAAACTATGATTATATTGTTCCCCGTTAAAGATTCCATTGCTTGCTCTACCTACTCGATAATTTTGTGGCATTGATTGAGAATTAGCATTTATTTCTAATTTATCCAAGTCAATATCTAAATCTGCCGAATAACCAACTTTATCAAAAGAATTTCCCACACTTGCTGATAATATAACGGGATTTGCTAAACGCCAAATTAATCCTGCTTGTCCTTGAAAAGAATTAGGAATTGCTTGTAGAGAACCTTCAAAAGTTAAATTATTCGAGAGTCCTTGACGTAATTGGTAAAAACCAACAAGTTTACCTTCATCTGTGGAATTAAAATCGCTGAATAAACTATCTTGAATTAAATTACCACTAAAACCTAATCCACCTAATTGGACGTTACCTCCTGCTGGTAATAGTAAATCAGAAGCGTTTATTCTCACAGTGCGAATATCAATAGGAGCGCGTAAATTATTGCGTTCAAAAACTAAAACTTCAATTTCACTACTTTGACCAACGGGTAATCTGACATTAATAAATTCGTATATTCCATCAAATCCTACCTGTTGTTCTGCAACTGTAATTCCACTCACTCTTAACTGTACAACACTTGTTGGTGGAACTCTACCGCTGAATGTTTGTGTGGATTGAGAACGTCTGGGTAAAAGTTCGTTAGCGCTGTAACTAGAACGAAAATATTCTGTTGGTAAATTACTATAACCAAATTGTAAACCTGTAAGGTCAAGTCCATTTACAAGTGGATGTAAACCGACTCTTTGACGACCTAATTGATAACGAAATTGACCTGTACGTTTATAAAAGAAATATTCAGTTAAATTTGGTTGATTACGAAAGTTATTATTCATTTGTACCCGCCAAGTTCCACCTGCAAGTCTTCCATCTAAAAGTGTATAACTTTGCAAGTTTGTATTTCTAGGAGTACCAACAATATTTAATTCTTGCCGTAGTCTAGAAATGCCGGTACTAGGTGCAAAAAATTCTGGTTTTAGTTGAGCATTAGTTAGAGGTTGTCTACTACCTCCACGCCAAGGTAAATCAGCTAGTAAGGTTAAATCCGCTGTATTTAATTCTAAAGTTATTCCTAATTTTTCTTGAATAATCTCTTTGCTAATGTAGCTGAAACCGTTAATTTCTTTTAATATATTTGATGGAAAATTTACTGTTCCTAAAGGAGTTTGGGCTTCAATGCCAGCAGTAGACTTATTAACAGAAAATCCGCTGATTTCACCAAAAGTTTCTAAAGGAATTAAAAGAGTATTATTTTCTTCGATAATATCGATAATTCCCACTTCTCGACCGTTAATGACAACGCCAACAAGGAAAGGTTCACCTGGTATTTGTGCTAAATTAATTAAGTTATTATCCCGCAGCTTATTTATTAAAGAATCACGTAAAGAATTAGTATTTTGATGATTATTTGTAGCGGCAATATTTTGTTTTGGATTTATATTTTGAATATTATTATTTTCTTGATTTTCTTTTTCGGGATTGGAAAGAGCAACTTCTCCAGACTTTTGAATATCAATGTTAACAGAATTGCCAATAGTTTTATTTAAAGAAGCAGATATAGAAGCAGTAATTAATTCTTGAACCACTGCCAGAATTTTTGCTGTATTGATGTTTGTATTACCTGCAATTCTTTTATTGCTATTATTGATATTTACTTCTAAATTTTCGTTATTGCTTGTTTCTGCTGATTTGGTAGAAGATTCCAATTCAGAAGAATTATCTGTTTGCGGCTCGACTGTATTCTCAATAGTATTGTTAATTGAAGCGTATAAAGAAACATTGATTAATTGCTGTACCGTCGCCAGAATTTTTTCAATCGCATTCTTTTCAACAGAGCGATTTTCAACTACTGTTTGCTTATTCCTATTCCGATCTAAAATGACTAATCTCTCTCTACCTCTTTCCTCTGCGTACTCTGTCTTGAAAAGTTGCTCCACTTGGGGGTACCCCAAGACCGCACTTTGTGTCGCTGTCGCGACACGCTGCGCGTTTACGCAGTATAGCGAAGCTAACGCTGCGTCTCTGCGGTTTTTATCTTGGTAATCTTCTAGCGGCAAAGCAATAATAGATTTTTGCTCTACCTGTTTCACCGATGTAGAAACTGGTGGAATCGTGGTAAAAGTGTTATCTTTCTGACTTTTTTGCGTATTAGTTTGAGAAAAATCAGACTTTTGATTTTCAACAGTACAAGGCTTTGTGGAAACAGAAGTAGCCAGTATTTTACCTAGTAAGTTATTTACAAGGTCAGATTTTTGCAATTTATTTTGTAGCGATTCACAACCATTATTTTGGGTTGCAGATTGCGGAGTCAATATACTGACAATTGGGGGCTGTGTAGGTGGTAAAGCTAGGTAGAGCATACTTAGGACAAATTTATCAATATTTAGCCTGATATCGGCTATGGACTATGAATTGTAATTATTAGTGATAGAAAAAATCAGATAGATACAGCTAATAAATCATGACAAGAGTGGTAAATAAACTCAGGGATGTTGAACAATCAACTCACCCTGAGAATAGAAAAGTTGATTAAAAAAAACTATTTTTGTAAAGAAGTCGCAGGCAATTTTGTCGGCTTAGAAGTATTAGCTGGTGCTTTAACAGTGAACGGAATACCTTTCTGAATGGGAACTCCACTTAACTCAGCATTGATATCTAAAACGTAGTTACCTGGAGGTAGTTTATCGGTTAAAGTTTGCAATATTTTAGGATTTTGATTTGGTAAAATTGGCGGTAATTTGAGATTTCCAACTCTTACAACATTTGCAGGTAATTTTTGATTGGAATTGCCAACATCTTTGATAAATTGTGTGGCTTTTGCTCCTGGATATTTAGCAGCTTGCCAAATAGCATATTGTCCTTCCATGCGGATATGAGCATTACCTTTATTGGAAATATCAAATACTGCATTAATTGCATTGGATTTAGTATCCACACTCACCGAATTAACATTACCAACTCGCTTTATTTCCCCGGAATAAGCATAGACAACAACACCAATACGGGCTTTAGTACCTACTGTATTTGACTCAGTGTTACTAACAATTTCTTCAAAATAAATTACAGCACGATGTTCTCCAGAATTAGGTTGAATTTTAGGGCGAATCGCAAAGCGTAAAGTTTGAGTTGCCTTTGCTGGAATGGTAAACTTAGAAGGAGTAAAAAGAATCCATTGATCTAAAGATTGTTCAGTGGATGGTATCTCTTTAAATTGATTTTTTTCATCCATCGTCCAGTTTTGGACATAAGCTCTAATTTGTACTGGTTTGTCATCAAAATTAGTGATTTTAATTGTATTAGTACGTCCCTTTCGAGAATTAATATCTAACTCCATCCGGGGAGGACTAACACTCATTTCTAATGCTGTCACACTTGGTATTCCCCAAGCTAATAACCCAATTAAACTTAGTCCTATTGCTTTTGCTGTTTTTTGAAACATTACGAATTTCACTTCCTCACACAATAAATATCTTTAAATATCTTTTATCCGCATTGATTACGATTTATTGGTACGCAAATCTCAATTTCTCCTCGAAATTTACCTGGTACTAAGCTTGATAATTCTCTAAATTCCAAAGTAACTCCACCTGAAATTACAGTAGTTTGATCGGGACAGTTTTCTATCGTCTCAATAGTCCCGAAAGGTTTTGGTTCAAACTTATTTCTTTTGAAAGGACTATTTTGGTCAAAAGTATTGGGTCTTAATGTATATTTAACATCGTTAGCATTAATCGGTAAATCTGAATTTTTAACCCTGATTTGCCAGTAGTTTGCTACATCTTTAGTGGTACTCGATTTATAAGGTGAACTAGTTGATAATGTTTGTTGTTGATTATTACCAATTTGTTCTACTTCAGCACCAATAATGTCCATTGCTGTGAGTTTTGCAGTATCTGTTGATTTAATAACAAACGGCTGATCAAGCTTTGCTTCACATCCAATTGAATTTGATTGTGCAAACACTTTTGGTTGTGGTGTTAATGAAATTGCGATAAGTATACTGAAGTAGCATTTAACAAGATTGCGGCAGTTCATTTTTCAATAAAATAGATTTTTTGTTAAGGGAAGAAAGCTATAAATATGAACTATGAGCCATGATTTAATATATTCTTTTTATGTCATCAATTATGATTATTTAAAAACCAAGATGATTTTTTATTTTCAAATAATACTCAACAATAATATTCATAACTAATTACATAAATTATCTTCTGATAAGATACTGGAAGCAGGCATTTGCCTGCACCAGAAATCTTAATCGTAAATCTGATTACGGATTTACAACTCGGATAGTAATTTCACCACCAGTGAATATCGTATCCCGAGCAATGTTGGAGCTAGGGAAAGTAAATTCAAAACCTGCTGAAGCTTTTTTGTAATTTATACCAGTACCATTTGTCGCACTTTCAATTGTTCCTTCAATCACCTTCATTGTGACTGGAGTACTACTTACCCCTCCAACACCAGTTGAACCTGGGCCTGTAAGAGTATCTTTGCTTGCAGTAACCTTAACTTCTGGGTTAGTTGAACCACCCCAAATTTGATATAAAACAGGAACTGTTTTAGTTACTGTTAGGTTTTCAGATCCAGTCGGGGTTTCTGTTGACAAAGGTGTGATACCTGCTCTTTCATCGTAACTTTCTGCATCTTGATCTACAGACCTTCCTCCCTGTAAATCTTGTTGGCTAACAATAAATTTCAGGTCAGAATATGTACGTAGAAAAATTGCTGGAGTTATTTGTACCTCTACTGGTAAAATTGCAGACTGTGCATGAACAGGTGCTGCAATCATCGCACTACCCAAAGCTGCTGCACTAGCTGCAAAAATGCCTAGAATCTTCTTCATTTAAAATCTCCTCGGAGTAAGTAATGTCAATTTTGAAATTTTGATTAACTCTCTGTTTCTGACTTATCCAAATTAATTTGTTAAAGGGATGAATAAAACCTGAAGAATGAAGTTATCAGTAGTATAAAAATACAGATACCTGAATTTTTTGATGGAGCCAATATTCCGGATCAGTACTTTTAATTAAAGGTTTTTTAAAACCATAACTTTAGCTTCATACTTTTGAATTAAGCGGTTTGATAGATATTCCCTGGTAAGCCGGAGAGTAAGGAAAAACGAAATTTGGTTATCAAGACAATCAAATTAATTAAAATATTTGATTTTTTCTACACATCACCTCCTTTACTGATTAATTTAAAATTTTGTAAATTCATCTCGTTTACGTAAGTAATTAACTTTGACGCGACAATTCATAAACAAGATTCGAGAAAGATTTTTACTAGCAGTTAAATTTTTTTAACTACCGTTCAATTGATATTGTCGCTTCCATTATCAATAGGAAAATTACTGGAGTTTAGCTTACATCGTCAATTTCACTAATCTAATCAGCAAAAGGGTAAAAAGTCGGATTTTTATGACTGTTTTCTGATGTTACAGATATTTATCGTAAAAACCCGACTTCTGTGATTGTTGTCAAACTCACGTTAATTTGTTCATTGCTTCGTAACAGGTTTACATCAAGAATGTAACCTTTACCCTTAAAAGACAACTTCAGTGAGATTATGGAATTACGCAGCGAACAGATAAAAAAAACCTCAGTAATAACACTGTAGATAAATGTAGAATCTGATTTAAGTAATTTAGGAGTTGACAGTGGACAGTTGATCTTTAACCTCTAACCTTTAACCTCTAACCTTTAACCTCTAACCTTTAACCTTTAACCTGAATACGATGTTTCAAACAACTCGTCGCCGTCTCGCTATTTGGTATACTGCCATCACGGCTGTATTATTGCTGGTGTTTGCTAGTGGTGTGTATCTTTATTTTCGCAATACTTTGATCGAGCGAATTGACGATACTTTGAATCATGTCGTGGAAGTTGTAGAGCGATCGCTAGTTATTGAAGCTGTAAACTCGAATCAAGCTCAATTTCATGTAAATGTAGAAGCAAGTTTTCGCGATAATACCGACACCACAGAAGACGATCGCATTGATTTAGAATGGTTTAGCCCCACTGGTAAATTACTTTGGTCAACTTTATCCGAACCTTTGAATATTCCCATTCATTCCAATCCTATGGGTGAAACTGTGCGGGTAGATAGAAGGGATAAGGAGATGGTAAGCCACTCTCGTGCGGAGGTTCCCTCCGTTGAGAGAAGTGGCGCAACCCGAAGG
>NZ_JADEWL010000009.1 GCF_015207665.1 Plectonema cf. radiosum LEGE 06105 | reverse complement strand
CGCTGACTCCCTCTCTATCAATCCTGCGGATTGAATTGGTCGGAGGTCGCGTTAATTTTAACCGCCTTATATCTCACCACTGAACGGAGTACCGTTTCAGTGGGAGGCTTACGGCAAAATAGCTAAATTAGAGAAACGCGCGTTATCATGAAGCCGAACAGGTGTATAGTACCAAGATTGATGAATCAACTTTCTCCCCATACCCTACTGCAACGAATTCCCGAAGTTCAAGTAAGGATCGATTCTAGCAATTACGCCCAGATTATCACAAAGGATAAAGTTATTGCTTGCGGCACGCACGGGTTAGCCGTTCTGAATATTTTTGCCCAACCGATTTCTATGAAGCAAGCCTTGTCCAAGTTAGAGGAGCTAATTCTTGGGGCGCAGGATTGGATGAATTTAACCAGTACAATTTTGCAGCTATATCGGGCGGGAATTTTGGTAGAAGAAGGAATAATATCACCGACGCTGAGAACAGATCCCTATGGATTTGACGCTCTTGGTATTCATATTGCCATGTTAAATGATCGCCAGCGCACAGCCACTTATTTAGCAGCGATTCGGGAAGTTGTGCGTCCTGGAGATGTAGTGGTAGATTTGGGAACGGGGACGGGTGTATTAGCCATTGCTGCTGCTTGTGCGGGTGCAAGCCGCGTTTATGCTATAGAAGCAAGTAAGATTGGGAAATCGGCTCAAGCAATCTTTGAGGCGAATGGCTTGGCAGATAAAATTACCTTAGTACAAGGTTGGTCTACCCAAGTTAGTTTACCAGAAAAGGCAGATGTGCTGATTAGTGAAATTATCGGTAACGAGCCGTTGGGAGAGCAAGTATTAGAATTCACCTTGGATGCTCGCCAGCGACTGCTCAAACCCAATGCCCGGTTGATACCCAGTCGATTAAAAATTTACAGTTTGGCTGTCACCATTCCTGAAGCCGAGTTGCAGAAGCGGAAAGTCACCAGGAGCGCATTGTCAAATTGGCAGTCATGGTATGGAATTGATTTTAGTTTCTTAGAGACAGTTGCCCAAATTTCCCCCTATGCGTTTCATCTAAAACCCTATTTAGCTAAAAACTGGGAAACGTTAAGCGAACCTATAATGCTGGCTGAAATTGATTTGCAGCTTGTAAGTAGTTTGGCAATTGATACCACCACAACTGTAACAGCTAGCGCTGACGGGCGATTGGATGGGATTCTGGTTTACTTTGAATTAGAACTAGGTCCCACAACTATTCTTTCAACGGCTCCCACTCAAGCAAGTGAAGATGGTCACTGGCGCAGTCCGGTTTGGTTATTAGCGCCATCGCGTAATCTAGAGAAGGGAGAATTGTTTAGCGTCAGTTATAGAAACAGGGTAGCTGGAAGTCCGAATCAAGTTAGTGTAGAGTTTCCATAGACGGGAGCATCCAGTTCCTCTCAGCTAGAGACTAACGGGTAGGAAAAAGCTAACTTTAAGCAATCTACCTTTTCTGGTACGCCAATTTCGCCTTCTCAGTTGCTCTAACCAACGCAGGAACCCAACTAATAACTACTGTTATCATCCCTATTTTCAATCCTTTGCCAAAAGGGCGATGATTCTTGAGGTTGCTTTCGTAGGATGCAAGTAGTTGGAAAAATTAAATTCATCGATGGGGGGAACAGAGAATGGGGAACAAGAAAATAATTTGTGTAAATAATTTTGTTGAGGTAATTATTGAGCTATAAAAAAGCCTCTAACTCGATAAATTGGCTCTTCCGTACTTAGTGGGCTAAAATATTAAATAATAACCAAAAGATAAGTAATATTTCATAAATTATGAAGAGTTTAATGACTAAGTTATTAAATTTACCGCTTAATCATAGTAGAAGATAATAAAGAAATAGAAGGAACATTAATCTTATCCGTAAAAGTGGAGAACAAGACAGCACTTTGCCCACGATGTGGTAAGAGTAGTCATCATCTTCATGAAAATAAAAGATATTTAGTAAAAGATTTATCAATGAGTAATAAACAAGTCCTGTTTGAGAGTAAATCGACGCAGATTTAAGTGTAAAAATTGCAGAAAACCTTTTAGTGAAATCTTAGATTTTGTAGGGAATAAGAAAAATTTTACTCACAGATATGCAGAAGCTATTACTCAACAAGTTATTCATAGTGATATTAAAAATGTTGCTAAAAATAATAAGTTAGCGGCAGAGGAAGTCGAATCAATGCTCAAAAATATAGCAGAAAAAATTCTACCTATTCATGTAAATAAATTGCGTATATTAGGAATAGATGAAATTAGTTTGGTTAAAGGGCAAGGAAAATTTATCGTCGTTTTAGTAGACTTAGAAACTCATAAATTAATCGCGTTAGTTTCAGAGAGAAAACAGTCACAGGTCGAGAAAGTGATGCGAACATGGGGGGAAAAAGTTTTATCTCAGATAGAAGAAGTAAGTATGGATATGACTGGTAACTATAAATCATTAGTGAAAAAACTCTGTCCGAATGCTGAGGTAACAGTAGACAGATTTCACGTTACAAAAATGATTCATGAAGAGTTAAATCAGGCAAGAATTGAGCAAAAGACAGCAGCTAAATCACTAAACGAATCGGAAAGAGTTAAATTATTTGATAGTTTAAAAGGCAGCAAATATACATTGTTAAAAGCAGAAGACAAGCTATCTAACCGACAAAAAGAAAAATTAGAAAAAGTTAAAGAAGCTTCTCCACTGGTGAGAATTATGCACTCCTTAAAAGAAGAGTTCCATGTCGTTTTTGAGAATAGCAAAAATTGGGCAGAAGGGACATTAAAATTAATTGATTGGTTAAGAAAAGCATCACCTTACTATCCCAAAAGTGTCGCAACAATTAAACGGTGGTTTGCTGAGATAGTAGGATACTTTGAAAGAAGAACAACTAACGGGATAGTTGAAGGGATTAATAACAAATTAAAGCTACTTAAACGCTGCGGATTTGGGTTTAGAAATTTTAATAATTTTGAAATCCGGGCTTTGCTATTTTGGCATTTTCCTAAAAATTTAGCCCACTAAGTACGCTAGAGCCATTTCTCCTTGTTAATTTTGCGCCAATAAGCTCTACCTTGTCGTAAGTATAATTTCGGAGAGCGATGGGTTCGTAAATAATGTCCAAAGACCTGGAATATTTTTCTACGCAAACCATGTTTCCACCACTCCAGCCAATAAAACTCGCCAAATCGCAAACCAGGGTCGCCACCAAATCCTGTTATTCATGATTGTTTCCTAATTAACTAAATTTTTCAATTGTGAAGTCATGATTGAATGACAAAAGCGTCTGAGGAAGGCTGTCACTTCCTTATGAATGTAAAGAAACATTCTGTTTCTTAGAAGAGGGATAGAGATAATCTTGATATTGGTGCCATTGCAGCCAAAAATCTTTGCAACCTCGCCGTTCGGAGATTGGAACTATTTGATTACCCACCATAAACCTCAAAGTAATGAACCGTATCTATTGTTATACGTAAGGGGCGCGAGTGCTTTCTTAGCTTGTAACAGCTGCGCTTAGTTTACAGCTTATAATCTATGAAGAGCTTTCGCTATGACCCTAGATGTCTGTCTGATAGATACATATGACAGCACGGCAGTTAGTGCTATTTCAGCAGAGTTGTCAGTACATCAACCATCACATATGAATTTTAAATCAAGCTACTTGCTAGATACCTCAGTATTATTACTCCAATTACATAATAAGGGACTTCCAGGAAATAAAATATCCAAAATTAATAATAATAATCATTCGCAAGGGAAGAAAGGCTGCCCCCTTCCTCCCCTTTTTATAGTTAGTAGGTTGGGTTGAGCTTCCAACACTTTGCTTCATCATTGGAAATAAAAGATGCGAAATTTATTGCTTTGAGGCAAAAGGTCGCGTAACAATTCGATTATTAACCCAAGTTGCGGGTTATCAAATACAAATTTACTATGCTTGTGCGATAGCGAAGCGCTGCTGCAAGCAGAACGCCCACCATCAAACTGTGTTTGCGCGTAGCGCAAACACAGTTTTAGCTGATCTAAGAATCAACACTTCTGCTTAAAAGTATACAGCTTATTAAGAAAATATGTACTAGACCGACTTATTATAAACTAGTAAATATATTCTTGCGAAATAAATATATATTTACTTAGCCTCAGTAAAAATACTGAAGCAGCAAGCAAGTTGATAGGTTTAAATTAATTAACTGAAGGGGAATGAGTCTTATTAATTTGTTGGCACATGCCCAATAACCACAGCCAATTTGGACAGATGTAAATAATTACTAAGAAAATTCCTCAAAAATTCAGGAATTGACGGCTCGAATCGTCTTAAAGATCGAGAGGAAAAAGGGAAAAATAAATCCTATTTTCTCTAGCTACCAAATTATAACTTGACACATCAGGAGAAAATTATGTCAGAAGCAACCTTAGAAAAGTCATTATCCGGAGGATGGACTTCTTTTAGTGGTCAAATAACTAAAGAAGCATTTCAAGTATTTGAAGCAGCTTTTAAAGGTTTTGTTGGTATATCATACAGTCCAGTAGCATTTGCTACTCAAGTTGTTTCGGGAACCAACTATAGCTTTTTTGCTAATGCAAAAGCTGCATATCCTAATGCCCCTAATCAAGCAGCAATAGTTGATATATATCAGCCACTAGATGGACCTGTTCATATTACGGGAATCAGAATAATTAATGATGGGATTTCCCAAAAATAAATCATCCCATACATAATAGTGACAACAGTATCTATTAGAGTGAAGGGACAGCCTAATAGCTCCTCTTTCACTCCCTTTTGTAGTAGTTTGAATAATGACTGCGGCAAATGGTGTCATAGTATTAATTTATCTACAAATTCAAAAATTGACGACTCGAATCGTCTTAATTTTGACAAGGTACATTTGCCCTACTATTTACTGAAACTAGAGCTTTATGGTCAACAATTCGTCATCACAACTTACTACCGAAGATTTTGCTCAGTACCAAAAACACGCGCTCATCATGGCTAATGTTATACCTGAGCGTTCACATTTTAATACTCAAACTAAATTTCGCACTGTAACTGAAGAGGCGCCTGAAGAATCAGTTCCGTTGCGAACTTTATACAATGGGATTATTAAAGATGGTTTAAATTCACTATCATCAACTAAGCCTGAACCCGCTCGCGTTATTGTAATTGGCGCAGGTACTTCTGGTCTTTCTGCGGCTTATGAACTAAATCGTGCTGGGATGCATGTTACTGTGTTAGAAGCCTCACAACGGGTTGGAGGACGTGTAAAAACTTTCCGCGAACCATTTGCTCCAGGTCTTCATGCAGAGGGAGGAGCTATGCGTATACCGAGTAACCACTTCCTTGTCCATGCTTATCTTGAACACTTTGGCATGGCAGACCAGCTAGAGCCATTCGAGCAACAAAATAAAATTATTTATCTTTCTGGTTATGGTTCGTCACTAACCTACAATGACTTTAACGAATTACTGAAAAACCAAGATACAAAGTTGTTAAGCCTTTTCCCAAATTTGAAAGAAAATGAAAAGGGCAAAACTATTGATGAACTGTGGAACAAAGCAGTTCAGGTTGTTTACAATGAATTTTATAAAATATACATCCCAAATCCAAATGACCCAGACCATATTAAAAGTATCGGTTTAGCATACGAGCATGTTACTAAACTTTATGATAAGTATACGCTACGTACTTTTCTTGAAGAAGTTGCTGGCTGGTCACAAGACTGTATTTCTCTCTACGATCTTGGTTCTGCCCACGTTGTATTTGGAAATGGCTTTATTGAGTCTTGGAAAGATTCGTTTTTGTCAAGTAATCAACAAGGTGAAAGCGCAGGGATGCAACAACTTAAGAACGGTATGGATTCCATTGCACTGGCTTTTATCAATGCCCAATCTAAGTACTCATTGCAAAATAAAATTCGTTATGGCTCAAGAGTAATTGAGGTGCGAAAGCATGAAACTCCAGAACCAGGGAAAGGAGTGGAAGTAAAATATGAACTTGTTGGTGGTATGCAAACTAGCGAGTTTGCAGATTATATTGTTTTTGCCATTCCTTATACTGCGCTGCGGTTAATAAAAATTGAGCCAGTATTTGATATAGAGAAAATGAGAGCAATTCGTGAACTTCGTTACGTTGAAGTTACAAAAATCCTTTTGCAATTCAAAAAACGGTGGTGGGAAAAGTATCTCGCACATCTCGAACAAGAAGGAAAATATGGTGGTGGTGGTATGGTAACTGATCTTCCTATTCGCTACCTAATATTTCCAGTAAAAGATGCAGCACAATTTCAAGACGGGCAGCAACGTGGTGTAGTTATGGCGAGCTATACCTTTGAACAAGATGCTACAGAACTCGGCTCAATGCAACCACAACACCGACTTCGGCTAGCCATTGAAAACATGGCGCAAATCTTTGGAAAGGAACATATTTACTCAAATATTGAGACTGGAGCCTCACAAATTTGGCCTGCTGATGAAATGGCAGGGGGATCTGCTTTTGCCTACTTTAGTCCAGAACAAAAAAGTCAACTATATAAATCTATTATTCAACCTAGTTGGAATGGAATTGCCCATTTTGCGGGAGAACATGCAAGCTATACACATGGTTGGATTCAGGGAGCCTTTGAAGCTGGTATCCGTTCAGCTTACGAAATTTATCAACTACAGCTAGACAAATCAACAGCAATAAAGTATTCGTAGATGTTGCCTCCATTAAATTAAGTAGGTAGGCACCGAAAAATGCAGAAATCGCTCTCTGGAATAGTCTTCAAAGTGTAACAATTAGGAGGAATTAAATTATGCCTGAAGAAACTCAAGATAACAAAGAGAATCAATCCGAAAAAGAGGATAATCGACTTCCCTATGAAAAACCTAAATTACGCAAGCATGGCCAAGTAAATGATACTACTTTGTCAATTCCTATTATAGGCCCTAGGTTCGATAGAATTTTTGGAAGTCCTAGAGCTTTTTCTTAGTAGTTTTTCACTCTCCCCAGTCAAAAGAGTTAGAGAGAAACAGGAATAGGAGGATGTTTTATACCTCTACGAACTAGAGTAATAAACATCGCAATATAACCCCAAGAGTCAATTTTTCTCGGACGACAAGTTTCAATCACGCTTAAAACTGAGTAATGAGCTAAACTGCCCTCAGTAGAGCGAGTCCCATAGCTGATAAATAGAGCAATAACAGCATGTCGTAAAGCCCTTTCTGCTTTATTAAGTTGCTGGCAATTGCGGATTATAAAAACACGCAACCACAGCATCCCAATCAGCTAAAATCTCGTTTGCCAAAGCCTCTAGATTCCTTGTCTACAAAGGGTTTTAGATTTTAGCAACAAAACTAAACAATTGACGAAAGCTATGTCCAGTAAACGTTATAAAAATAAGATGCGTTTGCCCTACTAAGGCACCTTTCTTGAGAGGTGTGGTAAACATGATAATTGCTTATGCCTCATCGGTTTGGAGAGACGCCTTCTATCTTTATCAGTATAGCGCTATTTCGGTATAAAAAATTACACATATGGTCTGTTATACTGCTGTGTCTTAAGTTCAACGGCCGTATCCAGCTCTATCTCCAGTTGTTCAAAGACCGACTCAATTTAAAAGTCGGTCTTTCATATCAATACCTTCGCCAATTTATGAGGCTTGGGAATAGGGTTTAGTAGGGTGAATACGTCCCAAACTAGTGAGCTTACGAAAAATTTTGGCGAATATTATAGGGTCAGGTTTTTGCGGAAGCATTTTTATAGTTTCGTAGACGTATTGAAAACCCCGGCAGTAGGCTTTGAGATCGACGATGCCGCAGTTAGGATTAGAGGTACGGAAATCAGTCAGAAGATGATGGGACAAATTGACCATAAAGAAGGAAAGATTAGCCGCATTAGTCACTGCTGTCTGAGTTAGGTTCATAAAATCTTCTAGACCCCAAAATTGCTTAGCATCACGGAAATTAAACTCAATTTGAAAGCGTAATTTGTAGTAATCAATCAATTTATCGTAAGATAACTCCAAGTCGCTCGAAAACAAAATCACATGAGAACAAGCTTGGGTGTTAAGATTAGTTTTGACCAAAATCACTACGTTCAAGGGGCAGGAAAATTCTTTGTGGAGTAATTGAATTTGATAAATTTTAGTCTGAATATTTTCATTAATACTGTTAGAACATAGGTGTTTAGCAGAAATGTTTTTATAGTTAAGTTTGTCACCATATTTTCGACGAGAGCGGCGTTCTGGGTTAGGGTTTTGGTAGGGTAAGTATAATGCTGAATCACAACGCAACTTAGAAATTAGATGTAAGCTCGTTTGTCTTGCCATCTGTAAAGCATTATGGTTACCAAAATGACCATCAAGCACCAAGTAAGTTAAGTTCATTTTGCCCGCCAGTAATTGGAATAACCCAATAACCATGCTCTTAATCCGCAACAATTCTGGTGTTAAAGTTACTTCAGCTTTATTTTTGTTTTTGCTACCTTTAGGTCGTCCACGACCACGTTTTTGTTTTGATTTTGAAGACTTCTGTTGAGTATTTTCAGCTTCAGTTTTGATTACCTGCTCAATCCGAATTGGATAAGAATGTCGTCGTTGAACGCTCACTAATGACAATGTAAAAAATGATAACCCTGATACTGGTTTATTGTACAAGCTCGAAAAGAACCGCTCCAACCCATAAGTTTGTTTTCCTGCTTTCGTCACTACCACCTCATCTCCCGCCAACAAATACGCCTCCGAATCACGAAATAAATGTTCACGGAAGAACAACCAAAATACTGTTGCCCAAGGAATCACAGTGTGAAATAATCGATACACTGTACGATAACTACCACCAATATCTATCCAACGAGAGATGCCCAGCATTGTCACTCTTCCATTCATCGCTAACATAGCTATGATTATCCGATTTAATTGCCGCATCGTAGTTACACTTATGAACGGCAGCAAACATTGTAACAGTGCGCTTTTTGTTGAACATGGGCTGTTTGTAGTAATCAAGTTGTAGTTGTCGAAGACAACAACTTTACTACATCAGCCCTCTCTTTTCATATTCTTTTTTTTTGGCGAAGGTATTGTCATATATAAGCTTAAAAAACCGTTTGGTACTTATACAAACTTTAACAAGATACTGCTTCAAGTTTTACTTTATTCGATGAAACAACTTGAGAATTCCGCAACCAATAAGCAACCGCCAAAGTTTTTTCTAATTCCAAAAATTTTCCTGTATCAATTTCGGATGACTGTAAAAACCGACTTAACCCGGTTGTATCTACATAATCTTCTAAAAGGGGGGTATTTTTTAATAAATCGCCAATCCACGACCCCACCATTTCCTGCATTACCTTGGTATATCCGCCAGGCACCTCAAAAACAATTTTTTTCCGGTTGCGGATAGCTTCTGGTAATCTACCCTTCATCGATTCCCGCAAGATATTTTTATTGACTAACCAAGGTATGGGGGGAATTGAAACAAGAAAGTTGACCAAGCGCAAATCGAAAAAAGGATAGTAATGTTTAACTGCTACCCCGGTATAACCTGGGTCGAACTGTTCAAACAAATTTGACCAAAATGGAGAATTCGCCATGCCGTAGCGAGAGATATAATCTATCATTTCGGCATTCATTTTCTGGTATCGTTCTTGTAGATTTAGTTGCTTGACAAAATTAGAATTAAACCAAGTCGGAAGTTCTAATTTCTCCTTGTTAATTTTGCGCCAATAAGCCCAACCTTGGCGTAAGTAAAATTTCGGTCGGCGGTAGGTACGTAGATAGTGCGATTGCACTGCTAACCACTCTTTACCCAAACCATGTTTCCACCACTCCAACCAATAAAACTCCCCAAACCGCAAAGCAGGGTCGCCACCAAATCCTGTTAATACTACCCGTGCGTGGTCTGCATAGCACCTAGTAAAATCATTACTAGGATTGCGTGCGGGAATACCAATTGGTTCGGGTAATGGCGTAGAGGGGTTTTCTTCTGGAACATTGCAGAAATAGCTTTCGCAGTTCATCTCATTTAAAGGAATACCAGTATAATGCGCTACCATGCTGGCATAAGAATCTTCTTCTGGCATCATCAGGCGATCGCGCATCGTAAGCGCTTGAAAATTAAAGGGTTTTCCTCTTTCTAACAGTACCTTTTGCGCTGTCGCAGCAATGCTAGTAGAGTCCATTCCCCCACTGATATGAGTTGCAATTCGATTCGTGCGTAATCTGTCGCTAACCGCTTGCTCAAATAGTTGAGAAAAATGCTCTACATATTCTTGGGGTTGCTTGTAGAATATTAATGGTCGAGTGCGGGGTAATTGCCAATACCTCTGTATCTTTAATTCTCCTGCTTGCCAAGTCAAAGTATGAGCAGCAGGAAGACGATGAATATCATTAAAAATAGTCGTAGACCATTCCATATTCATCCCCCACACCAAGAAATCTGCCATCGCTAGGTCGTTCAACTTAGTTGATATGTGGGGATGCAAGCGGATGCAGTTGAGGGTATTACTGCAAATCAATGTATTGTTAACTTGAGCATAGTAAAACGGCACAATCCCAAACTGATCGCGTCCGCAAAACAATCTTTGTTGTCTTTCATCCCAGATAATAAAGGCAAAATCCCCCATTAAATGGTCCACACAAGCGGTATCCCAAACATGATAAGCGTGTAAAACTAACTCAACATCGGGTGCCTCCTCAGTAATTACCCTACCCCGCGCCTGCAAAGCCACAGCTAATTCTTTGCGTCCATCCAAGCGAACATCGGCAACAATCCATACCCGTTCATCTAAAGTCAAAGGTTGTCGTTCGCGTTCCTGTTCGGAAGTTGTTCGTAACAGAGTATGTCCCAACCCGATGTTATCTTGATGCCATGTTTGTTGAGCGTCGGTACCGCGAAATGCCATGTAATCGGTCATCGCGTGTAGAAAAGACTGATTGATGGGTTGATTATTGTGATTAATAATGCTAACTATACCGCTCATAGAACCTCGATTGTAGGAGACAGGGAATTTTATCAGTTCAAAGATAACTTCTTGGAGGATTAGCTCACGTCCTTAATTAACAAATCTTCCTCTACTAACTCTTCAACCAATGCAGTTACATCCTGACGCAACCTTGTTTCATCTACAAAAAAAACTCGTAACAACTGCTTTATTGTCCCTTCCAAGTCTCCTGATTGAGTCAACATTTGCCACATCCGACTTCCCACAGCATTCAAACTATAGTAAGACTCCGAATCCATATGTAATAAAACTACTTCACTATTAATTTCTTGTGCAAGAACGCTTTCTGGTATCGAAAAATTAGATGAGGATATAGAAATAGTGGATTTCGCTTTATCGATAGTTGCTTGTTGTTTTTCAGACATTTTTGGTGATATGGAGAGAATTTGGTAATAGGTACGGCTAATACTTTGTATAGATTATGACAATAGTGGGCGGAATCCCAATAACTTCTACACGTTAGTAATCTCGCAACTTTTATAAACTAATATTTTTGATGATGTTGGTATAAGTGGGTATGCCTTCATTATTTGTGTCATTGTTCACTGCGTGGATCTTTCCCAAACGCTTGCGATGAACCGCACCCTACGGGTGAATGCTTCGTTTCGCTATGTCCCTCCGGGACACGCTGCGCTAACGCTGCACTCGCAATGACAATACACAATTAATTTTGGATGAGTTCGCGTCTCTTTCAATTCATACCATGATTCAGCAACGCCCAAATTTTCATGTCTAAAAATTAAGCCATAAATCTTGTAGATATAAGATATGTAACGACTACATAGTAGGCAATAAAATAATTAACTTTCTTCGCATTAGTGTTTAAAAATACAATACTTCTCGCTACATAATATGACCCGAAAATCAAAACGTCAATGTTTTTTCTCAGAAATTTAATTGCTTTTTAACTACACTCTTCGGAGAAATTGCCAAAAATATACCCGATGTGGAGTTAGTTATATCTTCTATTATCTAGTAGCGAACCAAGTCATCCTATGTATGGGGATGCTTCAAATGCGATTAATATTCTTTTAAAACCAAGGGGAACAGGTTTGCATCGTTCTTCAAAATTTGATTGAATTTTGGAATGTGTGTACCTGACCTATAGATGGTTGACAATCGAACAACCATAGATAATTTCATTAAGAGTGTTCCAACTAAGAAAATGATCCAAAATTTTAGTCACTTCGACAAAAGATTTCAACGAACCATTTTTTCAAAGTTGGTAAGCAGTAAATCTGCTCTTCGATTTCCGCCATTGCTTGTTGTGTAAGTTTAACTTCTGTATGGTAAATTTTCTCAACCAAAGTAAGCATTAAATTTTAGAGTTCGTTGTGCTTATATACCTTAATGGCTTACTTGCTATCTGAGCTTAATATTTTTAAAAAAGCTCGCAATTTCTTATTTTTACATTAATCACATTGTTAATAAAGTTACTAAAACTTACGCACGCTCTCAAATGAATTTTCTTGTATTTCAACGTGAAATCTTGCTACCGAGGATACTCCCTAGTAGCAAAGTTTCACATAAATACGTCTTTTCATGCTTTTACAAACAATCCTTTTTCATCTATGACAAAATCAACCTTACTTCCTGTATCCAAATTCCAATAATCCCGAATTTCTTTAGGTATAGTCACCGCTTAAAAAAAGAAAGCTTGCCGATGTATGATCGACATCTAATTAACTCAAGCTAAAAATAGAATAACTAACTTCCTCAGAACTAGTGCTTAACATTTTCATGCTTCTTGCTACATAGTACGAACCCAAAACTAAAACATCAATTTGCGTTCTTAAGAAACACTCAATTGCTTCCTCTAGTGTACAAACAATAGGTTCGTTTTCATTAAACGAAGTATTCAGCAGCATCGGAATACCCGTGCGTTTTCCAAAAGTATTAATCAAATCCCAATAAAGCGGATTTGTCTTGCGGCTGACTGTCTGCAAGTGTCCAGTACCATCAACAATGAGTCGAAAAGAGAAGTTACTAGGTTGATTTACTATCTAATGTTCGATTTAATTCTCCAGGTAACATGACTGGAATTTCCGCATCTACAAATCCAGAAGCATCGCGAGTTACAATTACTTCCACTCCATACGCCATTCCAGAAGCATACTGTACTGCATCCTCAAAATCTCTAAAATTTAGTGCTAGTGCCTGTTCTAATACACTTCTGTCAACTGTACAAATGTGTAAATCAGTCAATATTTGAGCAATTGTATCTTGAGCTGCTTGCACACCTGCGGCTCTGCGAACGATATAATAAATATTGGTGATTGTTGTTGCTGCGATAAATCCTTCAATCTCACCAGTGTCAACCCTCTCAAAAAGCCTTACTGCATCTTTTATGAAAGGTTGCCTTTCTTGTATGAAATCAAGAACTATAGTTGTATCAATTAAGACTCTCATTATTGATATTTATCGGTGAGATAAGTTACATAATCTGTTTCAGTATCTTCATGATTTGATACTGCTGCACTTTTAGCAATACCTCGTAACCGAGATAAATTTCCTTTTTTCCGCACTGAATGAGTTTCTTGTTTTAATGATTCAAGTAAGGATTGCACCAACTGCCAACGTTTATCAATTGGTAATTGCAATGCTTGTTTTTGCACTTCTTGCAATGTCATTAGCTTTTTCCTACTTATGTTTACTCTAGATTGATTGTAAATCTTTCTATGGAGACCGTGGCTTCTCGAAAAGAAAATTTATCACTCAAGTACCAGCTTGTTAGTTGGTTTGAATATGCAAATTATCTTTTGGGAGATTTATTAATGTGGTTAGCCATAGAAGGTATGTACGCACCAAAACAGCAACATCAGAGTTTACACTCTCCTCCCTGCACTATGGCTAATCTGCTGTAAAGGCTTATTCGTTGCGGCTTATCAAAGACCGTTACATACCTAAAAACAGAGTCCGGATTATAAGCAACGCAATTATTCTACCACACTACCATTTCATAACTCTAGGCACATCCTTCAAATCCGCTTGTCAAGAGCATTTGAGATGCGCTTACCCTGCGTTAGATATTACATAATCAATATCTTTAGCTTTAGTATTTAATGACACAATAATTTTTTCTACATAATACGATCCCAAAACTAAAACATCCATATCGGTTCTTCAAAAATATGCGTTGGCGTTAGCCACTCTACGGAGTATCGCTTCGGATGGTGTACAAAGAATAAGTTCGTTTTCATTAAACGAAGTATTCAGCAGCATCGGAATACCCGTGCGTTGTCCAAAAGTATTAATCAAATCCCAATACAACGGATTCGTCTCGCGGCTGAGTGTCTGCAAGCGTCCAGTACCATCAACATGGGTGACTGCGGGAATGCGCGATCGCTTTTCTGGACGAATGGTAAATACAAAGCCGGACGACGATAAATTAATAAAGAATGCAGCTGCACCCTTATATGCATCTTCATATAAACACGGTATAAGCAGCTTCACTACTGCTTTCTAATACCAGTTAAACGTTTTGCTATGCGATCGCTCTTCATGCTTTAGAATAAGAAAATTAGGGACACAGCAAGCGCAAGTTATGAATAAAAGGATAACGGCTGTATTTGATGGAAATGTTTTGCATCCAGACGCACCCTTGGATTTACCACCGAACACGCGCTATGTAATTACAATTCAAGAGTCGATTTCACCACCTGTAGCTGGTGATGCTTGGGATGTGTTGGAGGCGATGACGGGAACAATAGAAGCACCGATAGACTGGTCTAGCGAACACGATCATTACTTGTATGGCACGCCCAAGGACGAGACGGAAGGTACTTGATGAGTGATGAACGCTTATTTCTGGATACGGTGTTTATCCAGGCTTTATTAAATAAACGCGACCAGTATTATGTTCAAGCTAGAGTGTTTCTGCCAAGAATGCGAGTAGCCGCATCCGTTTGGGTGACGGAGGCGGTATTGGTGGAAGTGGGTAATGCCTTGAGCGCTGTCAATCGCCCTGCGGCGGTACAGTTTATCCAGCAATGTTACAATACGGCTAATTTGCAGGTGGTAGCAGTGGATACGCTATTGCTCAACCGCGCGTTACAGCTTTACAGTGAGCGTCCTGATAAAACTTGGGGTTTGACCGACTGCATTTCTTTTATTGTCATGTGGGATCGAGGTTTGACTGATGCAGTAACGGCTGATATGCATTTTGTTCAAGCTGGGTTTCGAGCTTTGTTGCGGGAATAGGGAGAATTATGAACTTTGCATCAAGAAAATATAACCTGTCGGGAGTTTTTCAGGCTTGCTATACATTCTTTTTAGTCAAATAGTAGCGACCCAAAACTAAAACATCCATATCGGTTCTTAAAAAATATGCGAGCGTTTCCTCTGGTGTACAAACAATAATTTCGTTTTCATTAAACGAAGTATTCAGCGGCATCGGAATACCCGTGCATTGTCCAAAAGTATTAATCAAATCCCAATAAAGCGGATTTGTCTTGCGGCTGACTAGTACCATACCCCCGTGAACAGCCGTCAGAATGCGGTTGTGTTCATCCACACCGCCTCAACCGCCTCCCCTACAAGAAAATTGTGCCAGTAAATTTCGGGAGAAAAAAGCCGTTAGAAAAATTCAGAAATTGAAGGCTTGAATCGTCTTAAGAATCTGGATAGGTAGCCGTAACCGTGACTTATTCCCTACTCCCTATCAAATAGTTGATGTTTCCGGATATTCGAGCCATAACTGTATAAGTTTAATCGTATATCTACGTGTGAGATATAAAGTTGTTCTAAAATAGCACAAATAAATTCACTGTGATTCCCATAAATCAGCTAAATTATTTTTTACACTACCGGAAATTTTCTCTAATTCTTACGCTTGCTATTACCACACTTGCACAAATCAATCCGGTTCGAGCTACAGAATTTAGAGAAGATGCCAATACGCTAAAAACTCTGAAGTTAAATAACGTGAAATCTGAAAGTATTAGCACTGATGCTTTATCTCAAAACAAAAAACCTCTGAAAAAAGAATTATCAGATATTGCCCAATGGGTAAATGATTCAGATTCTGAGGAATTATTCGATAATCTTCAACAAGCTAATCTGATTAAACGACTCAAAGCTAGTAAGCGGATTGAAAAATCTACCAAGAATTATTTTTCTGAGTTTACGAATCAAGCTCAAACCACAATTCCAGATTCTCAAAATATCTCAGAGCCGGAATTTTTAGCAACAGATAATCTCGCAGACATTAACCGTGAAAATTCCGAAATAATCCCAACTGATAATAAGTTACTACAAGCACAGAATACATCGGAACAAGATGTAGAAAACATACTCAACCAGCTAGATGCGGTAAAAGATATTGAAATTCCCTCATTCTTTTACTCACCGGGTTTTAGCATATACGTTCCCACTGGTTTCGGTGGCGATCACAATACTGGTTTTGTCAGCGCTAGCTACCAAGAAAGAGGTCGTTTTTCTAACGATGATGATTTGGGTTTAGGTGTCGGTGTTGGTTTGGGGGATTCCCGCAAATCTGTAGGTGTCGAACTTTCTTACACTTTGGCTAGTTTTGGACGCAACCGCGACTTTGGTAGCGGTGGGTTTAACGTTAAGGTGCATCGTCAGTTACCGAATGATTGGGGTGTAGCTGTCGGTTGGAACGGTTTTTTGAACATCGGCGATGAAAATAACTTTTGAGCAATATTAATCAACAAGTAGAAGCAGTTGGAAATAGTCAAGGTAGTCGGGCTTGGTAAAAGGTTGCAAGTTATAAAAGTATCCGGCGAATATAATTCGCTGCTACACAGGCAAAGTCCACCTCCGTGGACTAATTATTCTTAAACCCGCCTTACTGCGGGTGCCGGTTTGTGTAGCAGCGGTAACAAAGCGCCAGATACTTTTTGAGACGGATTCAAAAACTTCAACCCCAAACGGATCGGTCTAACTAAATAATATAAAATATATAATAATCCAGGAAGCGAAACATATTTTAAATCATTTGAATTTGGTTTAAATATATAACTAATTAAATGTCCAATTAAATATCTATTATGCTTCCCCCAAAACTTGGAATGCTCCAGTAACATCAAAGCCCGTAAGAAAAATCCATATATTCCATATATAAATCCCTGACGGAAGATTCCAAATAGTTGATGTTGTTGATCTTCTTTAGCAAATAACTGTTCCACAACACTATCTAAATATAAATTAACTATCAAATCATCTTCTATCTTCTGCTGTAATTCTTCCGGCATTTCTACTTGTAAAAGCCTATTAGCTATACCAAAACCAAACAAAAGTAATCTTTCACTACCCAAATCTCTAGCTCGTTGAATTACTAATTTCCAATTCAATTCACTATTATTTATAAGTTGGGCAATATCGTAGACTTGCTTGAGCTTTTCTTGACGGAAGTGAGCATCTTTAACGATTTGCAGGCAGAGAATTAATAGCGAATCTTCGGTGGAAAGATTAATTACTTGTTGATTTAAAATAGATACGGTTTCGCAACGCTGCCAAAGTTGCTCAAAATCAACTTGGTAAGGAAAGCACGAAGGAGCTAATTGCCACTGAATGTCAATATGAATGCTATCATCTTTATTGCTAAAATCTTGTCCCCAAGGTTGTGATTCGCTACGGGGTTGATAACCTTGAGAAATTAATATATCTTGAACTTTGGGAAAGTCTTCTTGTTTGATAATTAAATCAATATCGCAGAATTCCCGTTTCGTTAAATTTTGATAAGCAGAAGCAGCGAGAACAGCACCTTTAAAGGGAATTGCTTTGATATTATCCTTCTCGAATAGTTCGAGAATTTGACAAAGTTTTTTGCCCAGAAAAAGATTGCGAGCAGTTTTAATTTGACAATATGCTTGTAACTGAGGCTGGATTTCTTTGGGAATGCTTTCGGGGTAATATTTAACCAAATTTTGATACAACAGAAGAAAAACTCCGTGGTGACAAGCTTGTTGTAGGAGATAATTCCAATCAATATCTTTTTGAAGTAAGCTTTCTATGCGCTCGGATGCAGTTGTGTCGGTGTGGATATTAGTACAGCACAACAATATTTCTATTTCTGGCTTATATGTAGGAAGTTGGTTACTGAGATTAAAATTTAGATTCTCGAAGCTTGCAAAATACTGTTTTACTTGAGGGCGATCGCCAACCACATACCCTTGATATTCTACCCAAGCATGAGCCTGAAACTCTCTTTTATCAAACCTTGTACCAATTTGCAATTCGGTTGCTATTCCCTGACGGTGTAATAAAAACCATAGCGCTAGGGATTTTCTCAAACAGGTTGCCCATTTGTAGTATTTTGCTGCTATTTTCACCATATTTACTGTGGTGAGTATTTGGCAAGAAATCAAATTTTCATCTTTTACTATTCCCCATTCCCTCTTCCCTATATTCCTCAAAAGGGAATAAGTACGTTTGAATTCCCAAAGATTTAAAGATAAATGAATCAAGGGAAGTAATATTAATGCTTGGAGAAGAAGATAACGTTCCTGGAGGGAAAATTTTCTCCAAGTGTGGGTTTTTTGAATTATTGCAGTTAATGCGGTCATTTGTATATTTTTGATTGTAGTTGGGTATCAATTATGTAATCTTGAACCTACTCCTCTGCTTCAACCTGTAACTGCTAGAATTGAGTATCAACAGGTTTTTCTGGCTTGTTATGCTCTCAAATAATAGGCATAATCTGTTTAGATTGTCATGTTAGTGACTCAATGGCTGGCATATGTTTTTCATTATGCAGTTAGAAAAGGCTTAGAAAAAGAGGGTTGGCTAATTACAGATGATCCACTCAGGATTCAAGCTGGTGGTGCTGATATGGAAATTGACTTGGGAGCAGAAAAAATCATCGCAGCCGAATGTGGTGAAGAAAAAATCGCCGTTGAAATTAAAAGTTTTATTGGCACATCAAATAGGGTGCATCCCAGTTTTTATTATTCACTAAAATAATAATTCTGTCATTGCGTTCACAAAGTGTTCCCTCTTAGGGAAGGAGGAACGACGTTAGCGCAGCGTGTCTGTCAGGACATAGCAATCGCATAGATTCGTTCTTAGTGAGAGATTTTGCGATTGTTTCACTTCACTTCGTTGCGCTCGCAATGACGTACTAAAAAAGTGGGATGCTCCCCATCAAATATTTGGGACTTTCATACTGCGGTAGGGCAATTTATTAATTATCGAGTACATGAAGGAAGAACGGCAACCCGAACGTATTTTATATTTAGCAGTTCCAGTTAGCGTATATGGAAAGTTTTTTATGCTTCCCTTTGTCCAAACGGTAATTAAACGTTTTCAAATTATATTAATTATTTACGATCCAGTCGGCGAGGTACTTTTAGAATGGAAAAACTAGAACGCTATCGCACTTATAGGAATCCGGGAGGTAGCAGCCCTATATACTTTCTATTCCCTGTTCCCCATTCCTATATCGAGCAAATTATTACTAAATGTTAACTATTTAAAAACCTTATAATTACTTAAGCAATTACACTGATGATTTACTTGTAAAACATCAGCCATCATAGTATTTGTTGACTCAATTAGCAAGCAAGTAACTTGATATTACACGCATTAAATAGCTGATAGATTGACATATGTTTTGAAATAAATCAACTATTCCGGCGTTGATACGTATTTAAGAGTCGCCAAAGCAAAGCATTCACTATGGAATAAATTTGCGCTGATTACATAAAATAATTGATACATACAGTTCCATCACTTACTAAGATTATTATGAGTAATCAAATAGCTGCAATCTCCCAACAGAAGGATTGCGCTGATTTTTGGCTGCTATGGCAAGAACATCAAAATTATCTTTATCATCGCTGTCTGGGGTGGATGGGTGGAAACCCCACCGAAGCTGAAGACGCTTTGAGTCGAGCAATGCTCAAAGCTTCGGAGAAGGTACAAGAGTATGCGGGGAAAATTACTAATTATAAGGGGTGGTTGACAAGATTAACTCATAATTTATGCGTGGATATTCATCGTCAACACAGTCGCAGCGCAAATCAAGTTGAGGATATAGAAGCAATAGGGGATGAACAAGCGCTGGTTTGCTCTGAGGATACACCAGAAATAATTTTAGAGACACAAGAGAAAAATATTCAAATTCGCCGCGCAATTGAGAATTTACCATCTCGGTTGCGCGAAACTTTTGCTTTACACTTTTATCAACAATTGTCTTATCGAGAGATTGCTCAACAGCAGGAGATTTCTTACGATAACGTCTGCAAGCGTATTTCTCAAGCACGGAAGATTTTACGAGAGGAGTTGAGGGAATATTTTATTGGGGAAGATGAGAGGGATAGGGATTTATACACTGATAATTTAAGTACAGTCATTGCGACGGCAGGAAGTAATCTCAAACTATTGGAAATTGATAATAAGTCTGAAAGTCCCACAGATTCATCGGTTCTACAAGCTGCAACGGAGTCGGTAAGTGAGGAAGTGTCTCAGGAGAGTGGGGGAGTTACCGAGTATGTGGTTTCTGTTGCGGTGGAGGAATCGCAGGAGGAATCGGTTGCTATTGTGGAGGGTTTTGAGGAGAAGATGCGTGAATTTTTGACCGTGGCGATTTTGGTTTTGATGGAATTTGATGAGACTGGGGTGCTGGTGCAAGAGCAGTATTTTGAAGCGGAATTTGTGAGAGTGTGTAGTGACTCCCTTGGAGTATGGTGTCACGCTCCTCCCGATCAAATGATGTGTTGATTTTGGGAAAAGCAAGATTGTCGAAAAAAAAATTCAGGAATTGATGAGTGAAATCGTCTTAAAGGTGGAGAGACAAAAGGAAAAATAAATCCAATTTCGTCTCCCCACCAAATCACTACGTTAGCAGTAAATCTCAAAAACGGAGGAATTAATTATCGCTGAAGAAAACAAAGAACAGAGTGAATTTCCACAAGAAAATCATTCCGAAAAACAAGATAATCGGCTCCCTTATGAACCACCTACATTAAGGAAGCACGGCAAAATCAACAATACAACTAAGATTGTATTTTTGGATGGCGGTTTTGACGGAGATATATTTTTCTCAGATTTTAGTTAGAGAAAAGTGTTCTCGAAAAATTCAGGAATTGGCGATTGGAATCGTCTTAAAGATGGACAAGCACAAGGAGAATATCCAATCTTGTCTAAAATCAAATTAAGTTGCTATGTGAAATTTACAATATAACTAAATAATTGTGAAATATTTTTTGCATCGCTACTTAATGTTCAATTTTGCAAACGAACAAGGTAAAATCCATGACAACTTTTGAATCTAATTTCTACAAGAAACTTGCAGAGAAAGCAAATCAGGCAGTCACAAGCACACCCGACAGCAGTGATGCCATTATCCCCATTCAGTTTGGAGAAAAAGGTGACTTTAACTTTTACTGGGAAGTTCAATCTGGTACTTTTAATAGCTTAACCTTAGACTATATCAATAGTCTTGCCACGCCAGGTGGAGAAAATTCTCTCAAAGTACATGATTCTTTTTCAGATGCTTACGTAAGGTTACTGGATTCCATCAGCTACAGTCTCGACAGCAAGGATAAGGAGAAACTCAGTCAAGCTACATCGGATACTAACTCAGAAGCAAACGCCCTTGTCACTCAATATAAAACAACCGTCGCACCAATTACTGATACCGATAAAAAGGAGGCTAAAGATGCTGGGTTAGACATTTATACTGATGTTGACTATGTGATCAATTACAAATTTTTATACCTTTGGAGCGGTTGTAAAACGCAGAAAAAACTTCCACTAAGCTTAGACGAGCTGAATAAAGCCCGCGATCTGAATTCTCAGTTTCCAATGATACCGGCTTCAGCAAAACCTCTTGTAAACCTTTTAGCCAAGTGGCTCAATGTTAACTCGGAAGTTTTGTCGCTTCAGGACTCAGTGAACAGAAATAACTGGATTCTCACTCAGTTGAAGAATTATACAGAAAAACCAAGCAAAGATAATGGAGGAATAGAAACACTTTTGAAAGATGGAACCAAAAAAGAGCGTATTGGTTACAAAATCAATTTAGCTGGTAACGAGATTGTTAACGAAATCAAGAATACATCGCAAAAAATCAATATTAGTATGTCAGCTAAGAAGCTCAGCGAAGATGCGATGAATGTCAGTGTCGAAGGTTCGGGTGAGGTAAATATTCCGATTGTTGACTTTTTCTCAATATCTGGTTCTGGTAAAGCTAAGTATGATATGTTTTCTGCCAATGGTACTTCTGAGGGAGCAAATATAGAAATTACTTATCCCGGATTTGTTCGGATACCAATCTCTCCTGTTGAATTTCAACAGGATGCACTTAAGGGTTGGTATTATCCAAAAATAATACAGGAAGCGAAAAAAAATACGGATAAAGACGTAAGTGGCTTTAAGTTCAGTCCGAAATCCCCATATAACCTCGACAAAAACGGTGAATTTGGACGACTTACTAACTTACTCATTAGCAACTATCCAACAATCAAAATCACATATTACAAAGGCGACTATAACAAATTCAAAGAAAGTCTTAGTCAATCTTCTGAATGGAATGTAAAGTTCCTTTGCTTTCCTCTCGGTCGAGCCAGTGAAAGTATTTATAGTACTAAATTGGAAGAGAATAGCCAGGATGGTTCTTTCTCTGTGACTTTC
The DNA here is from genome assembly GCF_015207665.1 of Plectonema cf. radiosum LEGE 06105. Classification (GTDB taxonomy): domain Bacteria; phylum Cyanobacteriota; class Cyanobacteriia; order Cyanobacteriales; family Nostocaceae; genus Rivularia; species Rivularia radiosa_A. Next base: position 85,475 of record NZ_JADEWL010000009.1, on the reverse strand, counting down.
AGCCCTCCCACAAATAACTTAACTGTTCCGGATCTCGAAAAAGTAGCATATGTGATTGGTGGCGCTGTTGAATATCCGGCATCCTAAACAGATATGACACAATATTGGTTCTGATAACAGCTTCTTAAGTGTTCTTGGAGTGGTTAAGAGGAAGATTTTTCTATCTTAATCACTCTAAAAAACTTTGGTATATTTTTTAAGTAAGAATTGAAAAAAAATTGGCTCTTCAGTTGTTAGTATGCCAAATTGCACCATGAAAATAGTTAAAATACTTGCTGCATAAGGATTTTATGTTCTTTATGTTTAACTTTTAATAATTTTAATCTGTTTTTTCCCTACTGCCGACTGCCGACTGCCCAAAAACGACTATTTTAATAGCATACTAAGTACTGAAGAACCAAAAAATTTAATTGAGCATCGTTTAAAAACTTGATTTACCTATACTGACAATCAGTAAACCATGAGTTTAAACTACTTGCTATTAATTAACTTAAGGAGAAAAAGAAATATTATTCACTAACCTGTTCCTAATTTTTAATCATCGCTTCTGAAAAATTGGATAAATTGAAAAAATCAATCAAGTGAAACTTAGACTAAATCTTAGAATTGTCGCCATAGCGATGTTGACTTTTATCCTTATAACTGCAAAACCTACTTTCGCATACAACCTCAGTAGCATAAAATCATTGTTTCAAGATTTAGTCAAAACTAGTTCTGTAGGTGATGTACAATTCAACACTAAGGCTGATATTAAGCTACTAACAAAAGAGTCTGTTTGTTCTTCTTCTCAAAGATACCAAATTCCAATAGATTCCAAACCTAACATATTTAGCTGCCTCACTCAATACCTAATCTTAGGTAATGAAACTGTGATGAAAGCAATGCAATCTGTTGGCAGAAGTAAAAAAGTTGTTTCTATTGAGCCTGGAAACCAAGGCAAATTTAACTTTGATTGGGAAGTTAGATCTTCCACCTTTAATGCTTTTACATTTGACTATATCAATAGCCTAGCTAGTTCAAATAAAGAAAATAACTTTCTTGAATTGTCCGCTTCTTTCTCTGATGCCTATGCCGACCTGCTAGATATTATCATTTATACCTTATCAAGCTTAGATAAAAGTAAGCTCGAACAAGCAACATCAGACCAATCAAGGCAAGCAAATACACTCGTTACTCAATATGAAGCATATGTGGCACCTATCACGGATGAGGTTCTAAGAATTGCGAAAAAAGAACTGCCCAGTATAAACAACAAAGTGGACTATGTAATCGACTACCAGTTCTGCTATATTTGGAGTGGAAGAAAAATGCAAGAAAAGCCACCTCTGAGTCTTAGAGAACTAGCTGGCAAACGTTATCTTTCTACTCAATTTCCCTTCATACCAGCTTCTGCACAACCTTTGATTAATCGTCTTGCTAGGTGGCTAGAGGTAAATTCATCCGTTCTCCCACTCCTAGATTCAGTAAACAAGAGCAACTATATTCTTAGCATTGTTAAACAAAATACTAGATTTCCTAAACAAGAAAATGGTGGAATGTCTGTACTTCTTAGGGATGGAAATACCCAGTATCGCATCGGCTACCGTATTAATATGTCAAGCAATGACATTTTGAACCATCTCAACAATAATAAGCAAAAGCTCACAATCCATACGTCAACTAAAACTACTAAAATAGATATTACTTATTCTGGTTTTACTTTAATATCAATTTCTCCTATATATTTTAATCAAGATACCAGAAAAGGATGGTACAACCCAACTTTAATTGCCCAGGCTTATAAAAATAAGCAAAAGGATGTGAGTGGTTACAAATTTGTGAGGGCACCTGCGATTAACTTAGATGAAAGCGGTGATTTTGGGCGGCTCTCAGCTTTATTGATTAGCAAGTATCCGACAATCCAGGTGACTAAAAAAGATTCTTATACCGTTAATATAACCCCTGCTATGGATAATAACACTGTCGCTGACTACGATCGTTTGGCATATGTCATCGGTGGCGTTGTTGAATATCCGACTGTAAAAAATTAGATGTATGTTTCCCTTGTGTTACGTGCTACTGCGATGGCGCTTTTGGGGTTAGCAGTCAGTAGGTTGGGTTGAGCTTTACTAACTTTGCTTCATCATTAGAAATATGTGGTAAATCTCAACCCAACAACCTCTTCGGTAAAACTAATATGTATCAAAGCGCAAAACGTATTTTTGTAGGGGAGGCAAAATGCGGTGTAGATTTTCTTCCCGCATTATTGCCATTGCGCGACGGCTACAATTAATTATTAACAATAACGAAAAATGTGAATATTGCTGTCACGCACCATATTTTGAGGAAAAAATAAATCCAATTTCGTCTCCCCACCAAATAACAAAATCAGCAATCAATCTCAAAAACCGAGGAACTAACTATGACTGAAGAAGCTAAAGAGAAAAGCGAATCCCAAGAAGAAAATCAATCTGAAAAAGTGGATAATCGCCTTCCCTATTCGCCACCTACATTACGAAAGCATGGCAAAATCAATAATGCAACGAATAATGCAGCTGTTCCGGGATTTGCTGATTTATTTGACCCATTCTCCCTTGCCGATATTAGCTAATTTCAGGTTTATTTTGCGAAGCACCTAAATCGAGTAATTAGGAAACAACTTTCTAACTCAAAAAAATCAGAAATTGACGATTGGAATCGTCTTAAAAGTAATTGAATCAAATATTTATAATTGAGGTTAACTCCTATGCCAGTTAATAATTGGTACGCAGGAAATAATGATAACGTTACCGATGATGGAAACGTCAATGGCTGGTCAGATTTGTCAAATCAAGCTTTTGGAAACAATATCGCAGGTGGTTTCTCTTATAGATTTGGACCTGTTATCAACAACTATGGAACTTGGGGACAGCTTATCTATGCGACTCAAAATGACTTAAGATCTGCGGATTTCTCTAATCCTTCAGGACTTAATGGACATATGCCAAATAGCCCAGGACCAGACGATTCTAATTGGGTACAAGGACATTTGGTTAATGGTGAGTGCGGAGGTCGTGGGGATGAAGCCGCTTATCTGACTCCGATTACGCACAATTTGAATAAGTTGCATAGGGGGTATGAAGCTGTCTTACAACGTCTTGTCAATCGGGGTGCGACATCAGGATTGCCAACTATGAGTTTTAATCCGAATAATATACCCAATTCGCGTCTAATCTATCGAACACATGGGTTTAATCCTCCTGCGCCTGGATTTCCGAATGTACCTAGAGCTATATGTGTAAGTCTTGGAATAGTTATTGAGGGAACTATGCAGTCTGAAAATAATGTTTTAAATGAATTTAGTACTGGAGTTGGAGTAAACAGATGGTTTGCTGACAGGTACTATAATTCTCAGGGGACAAATGATAGAAACAAGATAATAGAAATGATAGGAGGGGTGGAATTAGCCTACCCGTAGTCATCCCCAGGGCATGAGCTAGGTGTGATGTAGCTGCACCAGCGCGAGCAAGTGCTAAAAATCAACCTATTATCTTCTGTCCCATTTTCGTCAAGATAATCCCTACTCTGGACTTGTTGATCTCAAGGCTTATTGTCGGGGTTTTCGATATGTTCGTGAAATGTTAAAAATGCTTGCCAATAAACCTGAGCCAATAAAATAGGCTCAGGTTTATTGGCAAGCTTACTTCTGTAGGTTGTATACATAATGTTTCTACATCCATTCAACCCTGATAAATTGGCGAAGGTATTGTTATTGAGAGCTTTTTTAAACTAGCTAAACGCCGTTTCTGTTTAGATAATTTTGGTCAAAATACTTTACTGGGTGTTTACAGATGGTTCGTGTTTTCTTTTATCGCTTACTTTTTAGCACACTTAGCATCTCTATGGTCAGGAAATACTGTTCTTCCCGATTGGGGTGAACTATAGCGCTTTTCACTTGGATGCAATACAGAAAGGATTGATGGAATTCGGACGGGCAAGGATGCCCATCCCACAAGAATGTATTCTACTCAACCGAAAACCGCTATATCTAAGTTAGCATTACTCACTTTATTTCCAAACCTTGTAGTACTGCTGGTTATTATTGAAATTAAGCAGTTACATTGTTTAGTTCGCAAACTCAGTCTGTATATAAGTTTCGCTAGTTGGCGGTACGGTTAATTGAGAATGGTGCAAGATATCAGTTAACCCACCCCACAAAGAACCCTATCACCAAAATCAACACCATCAAACCGCGTATCTTCCTGCAAACTCTGCAACCAATAAGCAACGGTTAAAGTTTTCTCTAACCCCATCAATTTCTGAGTATCAATTTCCTCAGACTCCAAACACTCCAATAACTCATCAATATTTACATAATCTGACAAACCAGGAGTATTCCTCAACAAATCCCCAGCCCATAACCCGACACTTTCCCGCATCCCCTGAATATATTCTTCCGGTGCTTTAAAGACAATTTTCGGACGTGTACGAACAGCTTCTGGTAACTTACCTTTCATAGAATAGCGGAGGATATTTTTATTAACTAACCAAGGAATCGGGGGAATTGACACCATAAAGTTAACCAAGCGCAAATCGAAGAAGGGATAATAAGACTTGATGGGAATTCCCGTAGAACCGGGGTCAGCTTTTTCAAAGATATTTGACCAAAATGGAGTATTAGCCATTCCGTAGCGAGCGATATAATCTATGCATTCAGCGTTAATTTGCTCGTCTCGTTGCTGTAAATCCAGTTGTTTGACGAAATCGGTATTAAACCAAGTGGGAAATTCAACTTTCTGCTTGGTAATTTTTCGCCAATAAGCTCTCCCTTGTCGTAAGTATAATTTCCCAGAGCGATGGGTTCGTAAATGATGTCCCAGCACCTGGAATATCTCCCGACGCAAACCGTGTTTCCACCACACCAAAAAGTCGAATTCACCAAATCGCAAACCGGGGTCGCCACCAAATCCGGTTAAGACAACCCGCGCATAGTCAGCACAGCGTTGGGTTAAATCGCTACCACCACTGCGTCCGGGAATACCACCGGGTTCGGGTAGTGGGGATTGAAGTTTTGCTGTTGGTGCGTTGCAAACCTTACCTTCGGCATTGACTACATTTAAGGGAATACCGATATAATGAGCTACCATGCTCGCAAAGGAATCTTCCTCTGGCATCATTAAACGGTCTCTCACGGTAAATGCTTGAAAATCACAGGGTTTTCCTCTTTCTAAGAGTACCTGATTTGCCATCGCCGCAATACTCGTAGAATCCATTCCCCCGCTAACATGGGTAGCAATGCGATTTGTCCGCAATCTGTCGCTAACTGCTTGCTCGAAGAGTTCGGAAAAATGCTCTACATATTCTTGGGGTTTCTTGTAGAAGATTAAAGGTTGAATGCGGGGTAATTGCCAATATTTTTGTATGGTTAATTCTTGCGGGTTTGATTGTCCTGCTTGCCAAGTTAAAGTGTGAGCGGGGGGAAGCCTTTTTATATCATTGAAAATAGTCGTATCCCATTCCATATTCATTCCCCTGGTGAGGAAATCCCCTACAGCTTGCTGGTTTAAATCCGTCGATATTTGGGGATGTAAGCGAATACAGTTGAGAGTATTACTGCAAATCAGATTATTGTTAACTTGAGCATAGTAAAACGGCAATATACCAAACTGGTCGCGTCCGCAAAACAGTCTTTGCTGTCTTTCATCCCAGATAATAAAAACAAAATCTCCCTGTAGATGGTTTACACAATCTGTATCCCAAACGTGATAAGCGTGTAAAAGTAACTCCACATCGGGCGATTTTTCATCAATAACTCTACCCCTTGCTTGTAAAGCCACCACTAGCTCTTTGCGTCCATCCAAACGGACATCGGCAACAATCCATACTCGCTCATCTAAAGTAAAAGGCTGTCGTTCGTGTTCTTGCTCCGAGGTTGTCCGCAATAAAGTATGTCCCAACCCGATGTTATCTTTGTGCCATGTTTGACGAGCATCGGGTCCGCGAAACGCCATATAGTCGGTCATTCCACGGAGGAGGGATTGGTTAACGGGTTGGTTGTTGAGATTGATTAGACTGATAATACCGCTCATAGGATTTTTTTTAGAAGGGAATAGGGAATGGGGAATGGGGAATAAAGGGATATCTGTTTTTTACAGAAAGTATCCGTTGTGGAAATTGTAGTTATTGGTATAACTTTAATAAGTTATAACTTGCTTTATGGTAAAAATTGTTATATGTGCGGTTTCTGTTATAACTGTTTTTACTGACTTTGGCGAGTTATTGATTAAGTTTTTAATTAAACAGAAGTCATAACTACAGCAATTTTTCAGTAAAAAAAGGTCTTTGACCGGAAAAACTCAGAAATTGAAATCTTAAATACCCCTCTCTTTTATAAGGAGAGGGGAAGGGGTGAGGTTACTGCCTCCAACCCTATTCCCCATTCCCCATTCCCTATTCCCTACATAAAAGTTGATATTTCCGGATATCCAAGCCATAACTGTATAAGTTTAATCATATCTCTTGGTGTGAGATATGGATTCGTCCAAAATAGCATAAATAAATTAACCGTGATTCCTATAAGTCAGCTAAATTATTTTTTACAATATCGAAAATCATTGTTTATTCCAACTATTGCACTTGCTGTTACCGCAGTTGCTCAAATCACTCCAGTAAAAGCTACGGAGTTTAAGGAAAATATTGATACATTAGAAACTCTAAAGTTAAATAACGTCAAACCACAAAGCATCAACACCGATGTTTTCTATCTAAACAAAAAACCTCTGAAAAAAGAATTATCAGATATTACCCAATTGGTAAATCATTCAGAATCTGATGAATTATTTGATAATCTTCAACAAGCTAATTTGATTAAACGACTCAAAGCTAGCAAACGGATTGCAAAATCCACCAAGAATTATTTTTCTGAGTCCACGAATCAAGTTCAAACCACAATTCTAGATTCTCAAAATATCTCAGAGCCGGAATTTTTAGCAACGGATAATCTTACAGATATCAACCGAGAAAACACTGAAATAAATTCAACGGATAATAAGTTAATTCAAGCACAGAATACATCTCCACAAGATGTAGAAAACATACTCAACCAGCTAGATGCGGTAAAAGATATTGAAATTCCCTCATTCTTTTATTCACCGGGTTTTAGCATATACGTTCCGACTGGTTTCGGTGGCGATCGCAATACTGGTTTTGTCAGCGCTAGCTACCAAGAAAGAGGTCGTTTTTCTAACGATGATGATTTGGGTTTAGGCGTCGGTGTTGGTTTGGGGGATTCGCGTAAATCCGTAGGTGTGGAACTTTCTTACACCTTAGCTAGTTTTGGACGCAACCGCGACTTTGGTAGCGGTGGTTTTAACGTTAAAGTACATCGTCAGTTACCGGGTGATGTGGGTGTAGCGGTTGGTTGGAATGGTTTTCTCAATATTGGAGACGAAAACAACTTTGAACAATCCCTCTACGGAGTTGCTACTAAAATTATCCGTACCCAAGAAAAACTCGACTCACCTTTTAGCCGAGTTGCTGTGACTCTTGGTGTGGGTGGAGGACAATTTCGGACTGAAGAAGCAGTTTTTGATGGTGACGATGAAATAAGCGTATTTGGTAGCGTTGCAGTTCGAGCAGTCAAATCAGCCAGCATCATAGCAGAATGGACTGGACAAGATTTGGGTGTAGGAGTCAGCGTAGCACCATTTCCCAATATTCCCTTAGTTATTACCCCAGCTTTACGAGATATAACTGGTGCTGGTGATGGTACACGCTTTGTTATTGGTACTGGCTTTTCCTTTAAATTTTGAGGAAAATAAAAAGATAGAGAATTTGGGAGTTATAGTCATTTCTGTGGAATTCACAGACAGTTAGTAATGCGTTAGCAAAACGTGTCCGTAAGGATATGCGTCTCGCTCGCTATTTACAACCAGGGAGCAAGATGCTCCCACTACGCAAATTAATTGTAACGATTGTATTAAAACTCCAGATTCTCTATGAAAAATTAACACACTTTAAAAGGATTATAATTTCATGCAAAAGAATATATCGCTTAATTTAATTGCAGGTGCAACTGTTGCTGTGATTGGCTTAATTTCTATTCCCGCTCATGCTCAAAACAATCAGTCAGATGTTACGGGAAATAATGTTTTTAATAATCCTGTTCCAGTGAATAATCAATCGGATGTTTCCGGGAATAATGTATTTAATCACAATCTGCCTAATTCATTTGAAGGGAATACAGTTAGTAAAGAAACCGCAGAGCAAGCCGAACAACTTTCCCAAAAATTAAGAGATGCTTATCGCAATTGTAACGCTGGTGAAGGTTGCGTGGAGTTTAATAATTTGCTGCAAGAATCTAATACATTTTTGAGCAATATTAATCAACAAGTAGAAGCAGTTGGAAATAGTCAAGGTAGTCGGGCTTGGTAAAAGGTTGCAAGTTATAAAAGTATCCGGCGAATATACAGCGGTTTTCACTTGTATGTAATACAGTTATGACCTCTCTCCAAACCTCTCTCCTACGAGGAGAGAGGCTTTGATTCTTACTCCCCTTCCCTGGCAGGGAAGGGGCTGGGGGTTAGGTCTTTATTGGACTCAATGATAATTTATTTTTAAACGCGGATTCAAAAACTTCAACCCCAAACGGATCGGTCTAACTAAATAATATAAAATATATAATAATCCAGGAAGCGAAACATATTTTAAATCATTTGAATTTGGGTTAAATATATAGCTAAATAAATGCCCAATCAAATATCTATTATGCTTTCCTATCAACTTTGAATTATCTAGCAAAATAAAAGCCCTTAAAATAAATCCATATATTCCATATATAAATCCCTGACGAAAGATTCCGAATAGTTGATGTTGTTTATCTTCTTTAGCAAATAACTGTTCCACAACACTATCTAAATATAAATTAACTATCAAATCATCTTCTATCTTCTGCTGTAATTCTTCCGGCATTTCTACTTGTAAAAGCCTATTAGCTATACCTAAGCCAAACAAAAGTAATCTTTCACTACCCAAATCTCTAGCACGTTGAATTACTAATTTCCAATTCAATTTACTATTATTTATAAGTTGGGCAATATCGTAGACTTGCTTGAGCTTTTCTTGACGGAAGTGAGCATCTTTAACGATTTGTAGGCACAAAATTAATAACAAATCTTCCATTGAAAGATTAATTACTTGTTGATTTAAAATTGATACGGTTTCGCAACGCTGCCAAAGTTGTTCAAAATCAACTCGGTAAGGAAAGCACGAAGGAGCTAATTGCCAGTGAATATCAATATGAATGCTATCATCTTTATTCTTAAAATCCTGTCCCCAAGGTTGTAGTTGGCTACGGGGTTGATAATTTTGAGAAGTTAATATATCTTGAACTTTGGAAAAGTCTTCTTGTTTGATGATTAAATCAATATCGCAAAACTCCCGTTTCGTTAAATTTTGATAAGCCGAAGCAGCGAGAACAGCACCTTTAAAGGGAATTGCTTTGATGTTATTCTTCTCGAATAGTTCGAGAATTTGACAAAGTTTTTTGCTCAGAAAAAGATTGCGGGCAGTTTTAATTTGACAATATGCTTGTAACTGAGGCTGGATTTCTTTGGGAATGCTTTCGGGGTAATATTTAACCAAATTTTGATACAACAGAAGAAAAACTCCGTGGTGACAAGCTTGTTGTAGGAGATAATTCCAATCAATATCTTTTTGAAGTAAGCTTTCTATGCGCTCGGATGCAGTTGTGTCGGTGTGGATATTAGTACAGCACAACAATATTTCTATTTCTGGCTTATATGTAGGAAGTTGGTTACTGAGATTAAAATTTAGATTCTCGAAGCTTGCAAAATACTGTTTTACTTGAGGGCGATCGCCAACCACATACCCTTGATATTCTACCCAAGCATGAGCCTGAAACTCTTCTTTATCAAACCTCGTACCAATTTGCAATTCGGTTGGGATTCCCTGACGACGTAGTAAAAACCATAGCGCTAAGGATTTTCTCAAGCAGGTAGCCCAATTGTAGTATTTCGCTGCTATTTTCACCATATTTACTGTGGTGAGTATTTGGCAAGAAATCAAATTTTCATCTTTTACTATTCCCCATTCCTTCTTCCCTATATTCCTCAAAAGGGAATAAGTGCGTTTGAATTCCCAAAGATTTAAAGATAAATGAATCAAGGGAAGTAATATCAATGCTTGGAGAAGAAGGTAACGTTCCTGGAGGGAAAATTTTCTCCAAGTGTGGGTTTTTTGAATTATTGAAGTTAATACCATGAATTTCCTACTGGTAAGAAGAATATGACTAGTGAAAACCACTGTATTTCCTTATCGTGTAAACCTAGATTAAACTAAATATCAAAAAATTTAGGAATTTACTCTCATAATCGACTTTGATATGTAAAGACACAAAAGCTACAAGATTAATTTAAGTAATTACACTGATGTGGTGCTGATAAAACATCAGCCACTATTAGTATTTGTTGGCTTGAATTAGCAGGCAAGTAGCTTGATGCTAAGCGAAGCGTATAAAAAATAGCAATAGTTGATTTGATTAGTCAGTCTCAAAAATAATTAGGAAGAATTAATTATGGCTGAAAAAGTCAAAGATAAGAGCGAATTTCAAGATGAGAATAGTTAGAGAAAAAGTTTCTAACTCAACAAATTCAGGAATTGATGAGTGGAATCGTCTTAAAAGTGGAGAGGCGAAAGAGAAAAATATATTCAACTTCGTCTAACCAGCAAGTTACAAATTGACACTTTTACTAATCAGTCTTAAAACGATTATGGACAAATTTCCGATCCCTAAATTCAGACGGCAGCTTGTTGAAGATTTTCGTCAAGACGGTTACTGGATTGAAGCAGTCAACATTAATGGTGACTCGAAACCAGATATCATAGGATATGGACTTGGACAAGGTGAAGTAAATTGGTATCGAAACAATGATTGGAAAAAGACACTAATTGCCAAATATCTTGGCCCGGTTGGGATGCATCATACCGATGTTAACGGTGATGGACGTAACGATATCGTCATTTGTTACCAATACGGACAAACAATGGTGAATTGCGATCCCGAAGGTGGGAAAATTGTCTGGCTTGAAAATCCAGGTAATTGTGAACCTTATTGGAAAAGTCACTACATTGGCAGAGCCACTTCGATGCACCGTTTGAAGGTAGGCTATTTTACACAGTCAAGCAAACTTCAAGTTCTGGCATTGCCGATTGTTGGCAGACCAAATGATGTCCACTCTATTACACCGACAGTACTATTTACTCAGCCGGATGACCTCTACGGAGCTAAAGAGTGGAAAGAGGAAAGACTTAAAATCTATGACAAAAAATACTACGATGAACATAAGAAAAAGCCAAATCCTAATGATGGAGATGGGCGTTTAATTTACTTCCATGTGATTCACGGTGTATCCATCAAGAAGTATGGCAACAAATTCGGCTCTAATCTTGATTCTGCTCTGATTGCTTCTGAAGAAGGGATTACCTGGATTTATTTCAGTCCCGAGGATAACGTATGGTATGGCGAGTCCCTCGGTACGGGCGAGATGAGCCAAGTGAATAAAACAGGTTTTAAAGGTAGTGGTAATGTTGATGTAGGCAAAGTAGGAGACGATGCTTTTGCTTACATTCCAACGGTGGAACCGTTTCATGGCAACACAGTGGCCGTTTACTATAAAAGAGAAGAAACTAACGAGAGTAAAAATTCTCTAACGGGTTGTCAATGGGAAAGAGTCGTACTCGATGTCTACGACAATCCCAATCCGATTGGAGAAGGTCCAGGACATTTCGTGATTTGTGCAGATTTTGATAACGATGGAGACGATGAGTTTCTCGTTGCTCTCCGAGGTCCCATGCCTTGGCAAGGTGTTTTTTACTACAAAGCTATAGACGTAAAAAATGGTGTCTTTGCAAAATGGCGTGTCTCATCCGATTCTGCGGCTCGTATAGCTGTTGCTGATTTTAATGGTGATGGGCGCTTGGATTTTGCCACTATCGGTTATTCTGTTGCCGGATATTATACTGCGGAAAATCCATCTATTGTTGTTTATTACAACGACTTTGCTCCGTATAAGGATGTCAAAGACAGCGATAGCTTAAGTTGGGACTTAGTTAATCAATCCTTTAATTCCCCCTCAAAAATTAATGCAAACCAACCAAGTCAAACAGCTTAACTTTTCTGGTGCCTACATAGATGCAAAGTACGTTGAAAATGTCGAAAACTATTTCATTCACAACGGTACTATCGCCATAAACCCCCAAAATTCAGATGCTTACCTCAAGGAAGCTCATACCAGCATTATTCCCGCTTTCTCATCTACCATTCTTAAAGACACCATCATCAAAGAAGCAGAATCCTTGCTTTTGCTTGAGGTGGTAGAGACTAATAATATCGGCAAGATCATCTTTGAGCAAAACTGGGGTTTATTAGGTAATCTTATTGATAACTTTCCTAAAGATATACCTTTATGGCGTTCTCCTCAAGTTGAAGCGGGAATTGTAGAAATCGATCCGTATTTGATGACAAGACAATTGAGCAAGCCCCTTCAAAAAGAAAAATTCTGTGTCAAAGTCAACTTATGGTTTGCCCCTTCCCATACCGACTGTGCTATCCACAACCAACATGACTTTATAGAGATACATACCCAGGTTTTTGGGCAGGGAAGAATGCAGAAATTCAAAGAGGATGATTTTGGGACTCTCTATGAAGATGTATTGATGAGTCCTGGATACACCACTTTTCTTCCTTTTTGTCAAGTTCGCGATCGCCAGCAGTATAACTATCCCTGGCACCAGTATTACTCCGATACAGATTGTATTTGGATGGCGATTGAATATCACCCGATTTAAACCACCTATTAAGGTGTGATGAAAAATTTCTCTTACTTAATATGCCCAGATATTTTTCTCTTAGATATTAAGTAGTGGAATATGAGTAAGTACATTTCTGTTTTTTATCTCGATTTATAGTTTGGAGATTTCCATGACTGATTCACTTAAGACTAACGAAATTTCTATTTCTAAGCAGCATTCCTATCGATTTGTTAAAGTTGAAGAATACTTTGCTGATTACAAAAAGTGGCAAAAACTTGAGCAAGTTGTTTCTGCATCCTTCGATTCTGAAAACAAGACTTTAAGCATCGAGTTTGATAATGCAGAAGCACAAATATCTTGCTCTATGCTTGTTCATTTTCTTCATAAAGATATTTTCAGAACTCGCTTTAACCCCTTCAAAAGCGCTGAAGATTACTCTCGGAAAAATACCCGTTCTGTTGTTCACGACGAACTTAAACACTTAAGAACTACTTTAGAAAAGCAAGAGCCATTCTCAATAGAGTCAAAAGATAATCAAGATGGAATTGAGTTAGTCACCAAATACGATCAATTTGGAGATGGAAATCTCAAACAGGCAATGAAGGTAGTTGTTACTTACAATCCCTTCAAAATTGAAGTCTTCAACTACACAAACAAGCATAATCCTGCCTCGCAAGAAGTTTTTAAAGTGTGGGAAACCGCAGATAGCGGAATTTACTACACTTTCAACGGCTCCGAAAAAGAAGATTACGCCATTATTCAGGCGATTGAAAAACCAGCAACCGCTAAATATATTGGGTTTGGGGAACAAGGGGGAAAATCCCTGTCTAAAAATACAGAGCAAGTCAACTATTTCAATTTTGACAATATGCGCTATCGACAGGTTTATAATGTCGGACCTTTGGATAATCGAGAACCCCTTTACCATTCCGATCCTTTCTTCCTGGAATTTAACGGCGTTCCTAACGAAGATAGCGTCTACGGCATTTACATTGACAACCCCGCTCAAGTATTGGTTGATATCGGCTACGCTAATTCTGGTCGATATATGTTTGGAACTCGCTTCGGCGATCTTGACTATTACTTCTTCCTGGGCAATACTGCTGCTGAAATTTTAGATGGCTTTACTTCGATTGTAGGTCGCTCTCGCTTAAAACCCCGCTATTCCTTGGGATACCATCAAGGATGTTATGGGTATGAAAAACGCAGCGATCTCGAATGGGTTGTTCAGAAGTATCGGAATTACGGCATACCACTCGACGGTTTGCACATAGATGTAGACGTACAAAACAATTATCAAACCTTCACGATTAACGAACAGAAATTCCCCGATCCTAAACGTATGTTTGCTTGGTTAAAAGAAAAGGGAATTAAATGTAGCACAAATATCACACCCATCATTAGTAATAAAGATCCAAATTACCAAACCTATAAAGAGGGATTGGAAAACAATCATTTTGTTCTCGATAAGCGCCATAACGCAGAACAAACTGCATCATGGTGGTATCAAGATTACAGCGGCGGTGGCGAATATTTTAATCCACCGAACCGTCCGAACTATAATGACGGTAAACCTTATACCGGGGAAGTCTTTTATGGCAATCCCCAAGGATTCGATTTGGGTACACCAGGTCATTACCCAGACTTAGGGCGCTCAGAAGTACGCGAATGGTGGGGTAAACAATACAAGTATCTCTTTGAGATGGGTTTAGAGTTTGTCTGGCAGGATATGACGACACCAGCTATCCGTCCTACCCGAGGAGATATGCGGAGTTTTCCTTTCCGACTGCTAGTGACTGATGATTTTCTTTCGGACGAACCTTCCAAGCAGACCCCATTTATAAAAATGTGGAATTTGTATTCTTACAACCTCCACAAAGCCACATATCACGGATTAAACTGTCTCGCCGAGAATTTTCCTGATACCCTTGGAGAGCGAAAAAACAAACGCAATTTTATTGTCGGACGCGGTAGTTTTACTGGAATGCACCGCTTCGCAGCATTGTGGACGGGGGACAACAGTTCGAGTTGGGATTTCCTCAAGATGAATGTAGCGCAAGTTATTTCCTTGGGAATGTGCGGAATGTCAATCTGCGGTCAGGATATCGGTGGCTTCGAGGCTGAGAATGACTCGCAACATTGGGCAGGCCCAGAATTACTAATGCGATGGACGGCGGTAGGTGCTTTCCTTCCTTGGTTCCGCAATCACTATATGCGGAAAGGGCGGAAGGAATTTCAAGAGCCGTTTATGTACGAAGAATGGTTTAACCAATATAAAGGTGGCAACCTACCCGAACCGCAAGAGCAATATCGCATGGTTCTTCCTGTTAGCAAATACTACATTGAATTGCGGTATCGACTTCTCCAGTTATTCTACGATGCGATGTTCGAGAATTGCCTTAATGGAAAGCCAATCTGCCGCCCCATGTTCCTCAACGATCCACAAGATAAGTCACTCTACAATGACAAGATTGAATTTTTAGACGATCAGTTCTTTGTCGGTCGAGATTTGCTTGTAGCTCCCATACTCGATCAAGAGAACAACTGTCGCGGCAAACGAGATATTTATCTCCCTACAAACAGTAATTGGTATTGCTTTAAAAATAACCGACAGCCACTGGATAATGCAGTAGAAGGCGGTACTACCATCCGTGAGTTCGATGCTCATCTAAGTAATAACCCCAACCACATTAACTTCATTGTACCGATGTACGTGCGTGCGGGAGCAATTATTCCTACCATTGAGATCGAACAGTATGTTGGTGAACGTCAAGAACATCCAGAACTCTACCCAGATGGAAATCCAATTACCATTAATATCTATCCTGGCGAGTCCACAAATGTTGCTGACGACGAGGTGGGTAAAAAATTTGCTGTCCAAGCGACTTACACTATGTACTTAGATGACGGAGTAAGCCGTTCTTCCGCACCACCAAGAGAAAAATTACCCGGAAGTGACAAAATGGGTAAGGGAGAATATCGCGAAGTAGTTATCACGCATAGTGGCTACCCTGACCCAAGTTTGGACAATAAAACCGACAAGAAAACACGCATCATTGACATCGGGCGCGTGCATGACAATTACACGCCACCTGAGAAATATTTCTTTGTTGCGATAATGCACGACCCATCTGAATTACCTACAAGGGACCTAAATAACAGAAGAAATTCATCTCCATTGAGGAGCATTAGCATAGACGATCGAGAAATTCCATTAATTACAAACGGGAATGCCGAAGAGCGAGCTAACCAACTTAGCAATTCACAAAAGAATGCCTGGTATTACAACGAGAACATCGATATTAGTTTCATCAAAGTATTTGATAACAGCCCGTCGCTTTCTATAAGCGCAGAATATTTCTAAGAAAATGGCGATCGCGTTTTAAGTTAGATTTGCTTGCGCTAAATCATCATCGAGATAAATAATTGACTTACCCATGGCCCTCTTTTACTAAGGGGGTTATGGTGATTATAGAACTTAGATACTTATTTTTTTACGGTTGCTCCCGTTCTAAAATAGTAGCGATCGCACTAGATAACAGGCGATTTGCGAGTAGGTTTCTTTTATACTTTTATATGCGATCGCTTACGGAGAAAAATGACGATTGTGGAAATAGAAAATTGCTCCCTGATAAAAACATAATTAACAAAGGTAGCAGACGAGAGTGAAAATTGACCGCACTTTAAGCGAAAGCAAATACTATCTTCAAGATGACGGGATTACGAAATCGCGCTTCCATAGTCAGGAATCATTGTTCAAGGCTGAAGTAGCCCAAAACAATCTGCTCCGAATGACATTCGTGACGATTGAAAACGAAATTAACTTTGTATATTGAGGAATTAAATTATGGCTGAAGAAGCTAAAGATAAAAACGAATCTCAACAAGAGAATCATTCCGAAAAACAAGATAATAATCGGCTTCCTTATCAACCACCTACATTAAGGAAGCACGGCAAAATCAACAATACAACTAAGTCAACGGTTATTGCTATCGATATCGACGGATTCTTTAATTTCACAGATTTAAGTTAGATAAAAGTGTTCTAACTCGAAAAATTCAGGAATTGACGATTGGAATCGTCTTAAAGATGTAGAGAGGCGAAAGTGGAAAAATCAATTCAATTTCGTCTCTACGTTCAAATAGTCTAATTCTCAATATTAAATAAAGAAAACAAGGAGAAAATTATGGGTTGGTTCAATAGTATTGTTAGTATTGTGAAAATAGCAAATACTGCAACAGGATTTTATTTAAATAATTTTGCAGATGATGGACAAGGGATATCAACAAATACTCCGAATCAAGCAGTTACAACTATAGGCGATTTATCTTTCATTTATGGCGCGATTTGCAGGTTGAGGCTGTTGTTTGGGAAATTGCTACCAAATATCGTATAGGGAAACTTTCCCGAAGTTTACCAAAACGTTTTTGAATAGTTAGTAGGTTGGATTACGACGCACAATAAACTGTAAACTCAACTAACAATCAACCTAATTGATACCCATATTCTTTTATGGTGGCTCTTTGACGACCCAAAACTCGGTACTAATTGCCGAGAAATAATTCGCAACCGAGATAATCGCATCATTGTCAGTAGTGCTTCCGCTTGGGAAATTGCTACTAAATATCGCGTTGGTAAACTACCCGAAGCCAAACAACTTGTTGAGGAATATTCCCAGATAAGCTGATGTGCAGCTAAATTGGATAATACAAAAATCTGAAAAGATGGTAGTGCGTTGGCGCAGCCTGCCCGGAGGGCTTACATCTTGCGATCTTGTACTATACAAATTAAATGCGTAGCAGCTTATTGCACCACTTAGTACACTCACTACGGCTGATAATGATAGCGACAAGAAATAATTGTAAAGTAATCATCATCTACAGCATAGACAAGACGATGGGTGTCATCGATACGACGCGACCAAAACCCGGATAAATTTTCTTTCAAATGTTCAGGTTTTCCAATTCCCTCGAAAGGGAGGTTTTTAGCAACTTTTATCAGTTTATTAATTCTTTTTAAAGTCTTTTTATCTTGACTTTGCCAATAGATATAATCTTTCCAAGCCTCATTAGTCCAGGCTAATTTGCGATTACTCATCTAGTAGGCTTTTCTCTACTACCTGACCTTGCTTGTACTGAGCAATGGAACGCTCTAAATGAGCTGCATTCGCCGGAGACTTTAATAAATAAACTGTTTCAAGCAAGCTATTAAAATACTCAAGAGACATAACTACAGCGTCGTTGGCATCTCGCCTAGTAATTATAGTGTAATCCGCGTCATTTACAACTTGATCTAATATGGCTTTGAGTTTGTTTCTTGCTTCGCTAAAGGTTATTACTCTCATTTGCTGTACTTGTCTGCTTACTTGTACAAGTATAGCACGGTAAGATGTGTTAGTTAGAGCAAATTCTATTAGGAATTGCCGCAACTGGCACATTTTTCCGGTTCTGGGTGTGTGACTAGTTGGTAGGGTGTGTGACGGCTACGAGAAATTATTAATAACAACGAAAAATGTTAACATTGCCGTCACGCACCATTCTTTTATTCCGAATTATTCAAAAAATCAAACTAATTTAAATCAACCATTATCCGGTGATTGAGAATCAATAAATTGTTGAAAATCTTCCGGAGAATTAACGTGCTATTGTTTCCACAACCAAACTTTCCATAACCACAACATCATCAATTTAATTAATATTTTCCACCAAACTTTCCCGAAGTTTACCAAAACGTTTTTGGGTAGTTAGTAGGTTGGATTACGACATACAAAAAACTGTAAACTCAACTAACAATCAACCTACCTTAAATGACCTAACGACTTACATTTTCCTCAAGCCAAACTTGTAAATCAGCCATACTAGAAAAATCAAGCAACGCTTCCCCTGATTGAGAATCAATAAGTTAGTAGGTTGGGTTGTTAGCGTCAGCGTTGCGAAGCAATACGGATTGTAAGCGTTACTCTAACGAGTCAGCAAGCTGTTGCTTGCGTCGCCTGTTAGCGGAACGTGTCCTATCGGACATAGGGCGGCGATACACCCGAAGGGTGCGGCTCAGCTTTGTCGTAGAGTAACCCCGCAGCCGTGTTGGGTTGCGCTAACGCTTAACCCAACCTACTAACTAACGCTTAACCCAACCTACCTACTATCTGCTACTTACTTGCCATCGCTAAGAATTTTTAAATCAAACGAAATAATTTTCATACCTTCGATAGGCAACGCCTATATTATGATGTAATAGTAGACTAATTTATTTAATATTGAGTTGATATGCATCAAGTCGATATATCTCAAGCTACAAATTCTCCTGAAATTTTGTTTCAAACAGTGCTTGATGGTAACGAAGTTGTGATTACTCAGGACAATGAGCCGATTTTAAAAATAGTTCGTGTAAATCAACCAAAAAAACGACGGCAATCGGGGAGCGCTAAAGGACTGATTTGGATGTCTGATGATTTTGATGCACCTTTAGAAGAACTTCGTGAGTATATGGAATGAGGTTTCTTATTGATACTCACACATTTTTGTGGTTTATTCATGATAGTCCGAAGTTGAGCGCTAATGCCAAGAGCTTGTTGGAATCAGATAACGACTTATGGGTAAGCATTGTTAATCTATGGGAGATAGCGATTAAAGTTAATATTGGTAAACTTACGCTCCCAAATAACTACGAGAATTTTATCCCCGAACAACTTGCGCTTAATGATATTGAAATTTTGCCGATTAAAATAGCAAATTTAGCTATTTACACTACATTGCCACTACATCATCGTGACCCATATGATAGATTACTTATTGCACAAGCAATGACAGAGAAAGTTTCAATTATTAGTGCAGACGTTGGATTTGATAGCTACTTTGTAAGTAGAATTTGGTAGTCAAGGGATTTACGAGAGCAGGTAGCCCATTTGTAATATTTAGCCGCTATTTTCATCATAGTTAGTAGGGTGCGTGACGGCTACGAAAAATTATTAATCATAATAAAAAAGATTAATATTGCCGTCACGCACCATTTTATTATTCCTAACTATTCAAAAAAGAAAACTAATTATATCAACCATTTTCTGGAGATTTTATAAACTTTGAATTGATGTTAGTACGCCTATTACATTCTCTAATCTCGAATATAACAAAAATGCAATAATTATTTTAAACTGCGCCTATATTAGGCTATTTCATAACGACTTTGTTGGATTGAGGAACAAAACCCAACAAGCAGAAACTTAATATTGTTGGGTTTCACTAGCGTTTAACCCAACTTACTAACTAAGATTCTTCTTCTCCCAAGATAGTTGGAATATCTCGGCTAGCATGAATAATACGTACTATAGTTAGTAATTCTTCTGACACCATATAAAAAATTAGATACTTTTCAAAGCCTTTAATACCCCATTTACGCAAACCTTGTAAACGAGAATTATTTATATTATAAAGACTTCCTAAACCAGGATTTTTAGCTAACTTGGCAATAGTATTTCGGGCTGCATCAAAAAACTTTAAAGCCGCATCAGTATTGTTCTGAGCAATGTAGTTAAACAAATTATCAATATCAATATTTGCCTTGGGAGTAATAAAAATCCGTAGTGTCATTATTTTTCTTGACGCAAACGCTCTCGTAATTCCTTCCTTTTCTTCTCCCACCATTCATCGCTAATTTCGATTTTTTCACCACTGTCTAAACCTTCAAGCAACAGTGTTTCTAAACGCTTGTTTTCTAGATTTTCTTGCTCAGTACGAATCAAATGGCGAATATATTCACTAGCAGTGCTGTAACCCTTTTGTTTAACTTGTTCTTCTATAAATGCCCGCATTGGTTCGGGTAAAGAAATGTTCATTGTACTCATAGTAACCAAAAAAAATAGGGGTGTTTCAATAAAACTATTTTGACATTATTTGCCAAATTTTGCCAAAAATATTCTACCGCATTTTACTATTACTCTTTCAACTGGGCAACATCATCCAAAATGCCATAGCGTAGCTGCTTCCCTTCGGGAAGAACACACACCTTTCCTAACGCAGCTAAATTATCCTCTCAGTGTAAATGTCGCATTGCTATGTCAACGATAATCACATCCGACTTCCCACGGGATTTAAGCTGTAGTAAGTCTCCGAGTCTATATTTAAGATGACTATCTCACCATTAACTTCTTGCGCGAAGACGTTTTCTGGGATAGATATTTGGTTAATAATAGAAGTTACTTGATTCATTAGCTGACTCCGGTTTACATAAAATAGGTTCATTCTTGTTAAAAGAAGTATTTAACAATATTGGAATAAAAAGCGTTAATTCCGAGAATATTCACAATTATTTCATAGTATTTTGATCCCCCCTAGCCCCCTTAGAAAGAGGGGGGAATAGGATTCAAAGTCCCCCAAATTAGCGGGGGATTTAGGGGGATCGAACGAGATGTGTGTACACCGTAGCTTTTTTAGGCAGAGAGGCTTTTTATTTCTCCTCCCTTCCCACACCCTGCTCTTTGCTACTAACCGCAGCAATCAATTCATAACGCTCGTTAGCATCTTTACCCTTGTTATAGTAATAATCGTAATAACCCGAATAACTGGGCTTATAACCTTTGACACCGTTAGCAACAATTCCTAATAAATTAATATGCGAAAGCTCCAAGTCTTTTAACACCTGTCTGACTGCTGGTTTTTCTGTTTTATCCAAACCAACTACCATCATTAAGCCATCAGCTTGACTTACCACATATTTAGCATCCGCAAAACCATGTAATGGCGGGGTGTCAATAATTACTAAATCATACTTGCTTTGAAAATCTAAGAGCAAATCTTTCATCTTACTAGAAGCAAGTAAACGCGCTGGATTGGGAGGAGTTTGTCCTGCTGTGAGTACGGATAAATTTTCTTCTTCGGGTAAAGTCTGAATTAAATCTTGGGCTTCTGCAACACCGGAAATAGCGTTAGATAAACCCCACGTATTCGTCAAATCAATGTAGCGGTGAATGGTTGGATTACGCAAGTCGGCATCTATGAGCAGAACTCGCTTACCCATCGCTGCTGCAATTTTAGCTAAGTATAAAGAAATAGTTGATTTACCTTCTCCTGGTAAAGCCGAACTGATAACTAAAGATTTCAACGGTTTGTCAGGTTCGAGAAAATCTAAATTCGTCTGTAGGGATATATAAGCTTCCCAATAAGCAGAATTAGACAAAGTTCCATTACGAGATAGTTGAGTTGGGGCTGTTTTTAACTGTTTGTGATAAGGAATTGTCCCTAAAAAGGTCTGTCCCGTATCGTTTTGCAGTTCTTCGGGGGAATGATATTTATTATCTAGCTTTCCCACAATAATCGCAACTCCCACCCCAGCTAATACACCAGCGATTCCACCTAAAACCAAATCGCGGGGAATATTGGGTGATATTGGTTGTTTTGGTGCTTCAATTTGAGAAATTACTTGCCAAGGGGAAACTTTGCGAGCGGTTTCAATCTGGAGGTTTTCTTTAGCGGTGAGAAATCGACTTAAACTTTCGTTGCCAATTTCTAACTTTCGATTCAAGTCAGTATACTGACGAATAACTGCTGCAAACTGTTGTAAATCTTTACGAGTCTGGTTTTCGATTGCAGCCAAATATTTGAGTCTGGTTTGCAATCCCTGTAATTGAGTGGCTGTTTCAATTAACTTCTGTGTAAGTAGCAAGCGACTCGATTGTTGAGCAGAAATTGCTGGAAGTTGCTTGAGTTCTGTAATATTGAGTTCTCTAAGAGTTTCAATACCTAAAACAGCTACAACTTCTTGTCTAATCAAAGATAATATACGCTGCCTTTTTTCCAGCAAATCGCTAATTGCAGGATGACTACTTGTTAACCTGGTTGAGTCAGTTGCAAGTTTATTCTCAAGCTCTTGAAGTTGTTGTTGCAGAGCTAAATAACGAGGTGCATCACTTAAGATCGAAATTACCCGCGCTTGTTTAATATCTATTCCCAACTCCCCCTGTAAGCTGTCAAAAGCAGATTGAGTCTCCCCTAGCAGGGTTAAAGCTTCTTGTTTTTGCTGTAAAGCATTTGCCAAACGTTCGCTTAATATTTGACTTTGCTGTTGGGGATCTACAAGATTATATTTACGTCGAAATATCTGTAGTTCTCCTTGGAGTCTGTCTACACGCTTTTTCAAATCGGGTAATTGAGTGTCAACTAGCTTTTGTGCCTGAGTAGTACTGCTTTTTAATTTATTTAAGGAATAATCAGTATAAGCCTGTTTGAGCTGGTTTAAAATAAATTTAATTTTTTCTGGATCGGTATCCTGATAACTAACTTCTATAATTGCAGTTTCTTGTAAATGCTTCAACTTCAGGTTTTTGACAAGCTTGTCATAATTTAAATCGGCATAGCGGCTTTGAATTTTCGGTAACAGTGGAGAGATTACCTTATAACTCGTCAACACCTCCATTTCCGTCTTAAAATCTCGAAACTGCGGTGGGATAAATGATGTCTGTCTTTGTTCCGAGAGCAGGTTGAAACCACCTTCGGCTGTTGAGTCGAGAAATAATTGGAATTTTTGGCTGTATATCGGTGTCTGTAGCCATCCCCTGTACATCACCCCACCAGTTATAACTAAAGCAATAGGGATAATTAAAAATAAACGACGACGCAGCACCGAAAATAGCTGACGAAGTTCCCAGGAGTCAACTCTTGATTGTTGGGAAGGACTTTTTTCTAAATATTCAGTCATGCGATCGCACTTTTAAAATTACATTTAATTAAAGTTATGTTCCAGAAAGCATATTCATTAGTGATAGATGACTGCTCTGAGATTAAGCGTACTTAGGGAACCCAAATCTTATAAATAGTCGGTATTAGTCTAAATAAAACGATTGCTTACAGGCTTCAGTGTTTGCACGTAAAAAAGAATTAACTTATTGAAAATTTAACGTAAAAATACTTATAAAAGGGAATAGGCTAATAAGACTGGGGAATTTAACCAATTTCTTCTACAATCTCTGACAAAGCTGAAACGCGAGTTTTTCTACTAAACACGTTAGCTTGATAAACTATGCTGTTTGTCATATCCAAAGCAGTTAACCAACCGCTTCTGCGATCGTAAGCACCCGTATCGATATCCAACCAACCTTTTCCTTGTACCAGTTTTCCCGGAATAACACCCCCAATTTTGAAAGTTGGTGTATGACCGACAATAATTAACTTATCGGGGAAATATGGTTTACTCATGCTATGAAAAGGCTGACGAATCCAACAAAATTCCTTTTGGCTTTGTTTATCCAAAGCAAGTTGAGGATTAACACCCCCATGAACCGCCCAAATGTCTCCCAAATCTAGATATAGTGGTAAATTAGAAAACCATTCCAGGTGAACGGGTAGCAAAGAGATGTCCGATTTAAGATAGCTATCGATGGTTTCTTTATAGGTACAAGAAGCTTTTTCAATAGTTTTGTTAATAACTTGTTTATCTTGGAAGTAATCTAAAAGCATTTGCTCGTGATTGCCCAATACGCAATAATACGGACTTTTACGGACAAATTCTACTACTTGAGCGCTTTTGGGACCCCTGTTAATCAAATCTCCTAAAAAATAAACTCGATCATCGCGATCGGGTGATATTACATTCAACAAAAGCATCAAACCATCGTAATGACCGTGGACATCACCAATAAAAATTCTTCTACACATGGGTTCATTTTATCTTTTTTCTAAAGGAAACCACATCCATCGTAATAGGGGTTTAGCACTGCTAAACCCCTACATATGACTAATAAAAAAACTCTCAACGTATAATTACCAATATCTTTCCAAAAATGTTACAACAAAATAGATTATAAATGTAAAATAAATTACAACAATTCTATGACTAACTTAATCCGCAATCGCTTAGAAATTGATGACGCTGTAGAAAGAATTATTCCAGAAGAGGAACCAGATGGAATTTTATCTATCCATCTCAAGCGTTATCAGTTTGCTGCTAATTACTGTCAAGATAAAAAGGTACTTGATGCTGCTACCGGGGTTGGTTATGGTGCAGATTATTTAACTCAAGTCGCGAATCAGGTTATTGGAATTGATCTCGACCCCGTTGCAATTTCTTACGGACAAGGTAAATATAGTAACAGTCGTCTCCAGCTTCAAATTGCAGATGTCGCTAATACAGATTTTGCTGATTCCGAGTTTGACGTAATTTGTTCTTTTGAAACCATCGAGCATTTACCCAATATTCCAGCTTACTTACAAGAAACTGTACGTTTGCTTGCTACTGACGGAATCTATATTGTCTCCACACCACAAGTACCTCAAACTAATCATAATCCTCAAAATCCTTATCACACTGTAGAATTGTGCCGTCATGACTTTGAAGCTTTACTAAAAGATTATTTTGGAGAAGTAGAGATGTACGCTCAACGTCGTCGTCAGTCAGAATTGCACTACTGGTTGACAAAGATTGCAGATTTCACTGGTATGAGAAAATACTTGGCAAAATTAAGTAAATTGCGGCAATCTACTAATAAAATATTACAAACTACTACCTTCGAGGATATGTCCCTTGACGATATTTTAATAACTAAAGTAAAAATAGAACGGGCTGATGAAAATGTTGCTGTATGTAGATATCCATTGAAGAAGCGGGGAGACAAGTAAATTTAATGAATCAGAAAATCCAGGGTAGAAAAATCATTTTTTTTGAATTAAACGAAGTTCCTTGGCACATAATTGATTACTACACTCAAAAGTATCCTGATTCAGCTTTAGCTCAAAAGCTACCTCAATGTTACCAATATGAAACTCATGCAGTAGATTCGGTATTATCTCCTTGGATAACCTGGGCTACATTGCATCGAGGTGTTGCATCTACTCACCATAGGATTCACCATTTCAATCAGAATCTAACTAAAATTAATCAAGAATTTCCTCCTATTTGGCAGATACTATCGGAGAATGGCATTAAAACAGGGCTTTTTGGCTCTCTGCACAGCTACCCTCTACCTAACAATTTAGATAACTATACTTTCTATGTACCGGATAGCTTTGCAACTAACAGCCAATGCTTTCCAGCAAAACTTTCTGTCTTCCAAGAGTTCAATCTATCAATGGCAAGAAATTCCGCTCGTAATGTTTCTACTAAATTTCCGATACAAGCTACATTAAAATTGTTAACTCATCTTCCTGCTCTCGGTTTGAGAGTTGCAACTTTAGTTGATACAGCAAACCAATTATTAACAGAACAGTTTAAACCTTGGCGGAAAAATCGCAGACGTACTTATCAAGCTGTTCTTGCTTTTGATTTATTTCTCAAACAACTTAAAACCACTAAACCTGATTTCGCTACCTTTTTCACCAATCATGTAGCTTCATCTATGCATCGTTACTGGGCTGCACTATTTCCCCAAGATTACAAAAAATTCGGCTATAACAGTGAGTGGGTTTCTAGATATAAAGATGAGATTGATTTTGCGATGAGTAAATTTGAGCAATCTGTTACTCAATTAATACGCTTTGTAGATAGTAATCCCGAATATACACTTTGGATAGCATCTAGTATGGGACAGAGTGCAACTACTGCTTGGATGGTAAAGACTCAATTAAATTTAGCCGATGCAGCAAAGTTGATGTCTGCTTTGGGTATTCCCGATGATGCTTGGTGTCAAACTCCTGCGATGTTCCCTGAATTTGGCATTGTTGTCAAAGAAGAATGGGTTGAGCAGTTTCGGAATCAGCTAGGTAAGTTATCTATCGAAGGAAGATTAGTAGAATTTGCTCAAAAAGAAGATGGTTTATTTGCTGTATTTTTTGGTCAGGTAAATTTACCTCAAAAAAGAATTACAAATGCGTTATTCAAAGGACGTTTGGTGCCTTTGGAAAACCTTGGTTTAGAAAATATTTTAATTGAAGATGAAACTAATACAAATGCTTATCATATAAAAGAAGGTTCTTTATTAATTTATGACCCTCAAGATACAACGTTTAAGAAAAGTAGAAAACAGATTTCTTGCTTAGAAATAGCTCCGATGCTTTTACAAAATTTCTCAGTTCATATTCCTCAGTATATGAGTAAAGGAATCCATATAAATAGTAATTTAGATGATTTTTATAAATATAAAGTTACTATATGAATTATTTTTTCTATCATAAGATTACCGAATTTAAAAAACCGCAGAGACGCAGCGAAAAGTGTGGTCTTGGGGGTTTCCCCCATGAACAACTTTTCAAGACAGAGGACGCAGAGGAAAGAGATTGAGAGAGATGAACCGCACTCTACGGGTGAAAGGTAATTTTAGAGCGGGAGGGAGTAGTTTTTCCAAACGATATTTTTATTAATATCAACCTAATTACGTGTCCGTAGGACAAATGTAAAATAAACTAAACACATTCGTTGTTAAAATCCAAAATTCTGTGACTCAAACCTATCAACAAGTTTATAATCCAACTCAAACAAATCAATGGT
This sequence comes from Plectonema cf. radiosum LEGE 06105, assembly GCF_015207665.1. Classification (GTDB taxonomy): domain Bacteria; phylum Cyanobacteriota; class Cyanobacteriia; order Cyanobacteriales; family Nostocaceae; genus Rivularia; species Rivularia radiosa_A. Next base: position 58,277 of record NZ_JADEWL010000009.1, on the reverse strand, counting down.
TAACTTGGCTACCCATCTTTGGGTGGCTTCCTTTTGCTTTAGCAATTAATAGTTTTATTATTCCTCCAGGAACAGCACTGGCTTATTGGGGAAGATGGACGGGATTAGCTGTTTTAACTATTTATGGTTTCTTTAATGTATTTATTTCTGGAAAATGGCAGCGCAATAATTTTGATCGCTTCGCATTTTTGGTATTTACAGTAATTATAATTAGTACGGCTTATGCTGATTTGAATGGTGTACTCTATGCGGCAGATTTTTACGAAACAGGTATTTTTAAAGCTGTTTCTTTTCTACTAGCTTATTTATTCCTAACGTGGGGGGTGCAAAGCGTACTTAATTCTTTTGAAGATGCTACAGCAATTATTAAAAATTTAGTTTACAGTGCTACTGTTATTTATACAGTAGGATTAATCGGAAATGCACTTAGAGTAATTCCGGTTTTGATGGGCGCTCCTAGCGGTATATTTTTTAATCCAAATGCCACCGCAGCCCTTGGCATTATTATTTTACCTTTATCTATCTGGTTTTCATCCAGACATAAACATTGGGGAATATTCAGATTTTTTCCAACATTAATTATATTTACTGCAATAATTATCAGCGGCGCAAGAACTCCCTTACTTGCCTTAAGTATATTATTTCTTTACTACCTTATATGTTGGTCGAGATATAAAGGCACAGAAATGTTAAGTATTTATGGTATTGGTACAATAGTTATTAGTGCTTTACTGATATTAAGTATAGATTTTTGGGAATCATCTTTATTTAATAAATTATACGAAAGTCTAACTACTTCTACAGGTGCAGGTATTACCAGTTATCGGACTAATTTACTTTGGCCTTTGTTTATTGAAAATATTTTCTCTTCGCCAATTTCGATATTAATTGGTAATGGCTGGGGAAGCGAAGAAGCTTTATTGTTGCATAAATCTTCACAAAACATTTTCTTTGAACGTTTGTGGGTAGGAACCGCTCATAATGCTTACATTGGTTTAACATACCAAATTGGTTTAATTGGTAGTTTATTAACATTTGTTCCTCTATGGTCAATTGTTATTAATCAAATTAAAGAAAGTTCAAATTATATAAACAAAGAGCATTTTGAATTTAAGTTAGCACTTGCAGCCGCTCTTTTAGCTGAATTATGTCTTTGCTTTTTTGAATCAGGATTTTATAACATCGGTTCCGCTCATTCATTACCCGGTTGGTTAGTAGCTTATATAGCAGTAAGAACCGCCACATTTACGAACTAATTGCAAGTATTAATACATATAAATTTTTACTTGTATTATCAATCCCATTTTATAGAAAATTTTACCAATTACCAATTACCAATTACCAATTACCAATTACCAATTACCAATTACCAATTCCCTATTCTCCATTTTATGAAAGTACTTCACGTTATTCCCTCACTCAGTCCATTTCTAGGTGGTCCCACTACTGTAGTAATTAATTTAGTCAAAGCTTTACTCAACAACGGAATTGAAGCCCAAATAGTTACAACCAATCATAATGGCTCAAAACCGCTTGATGTTCCTTTATACCAAAAAATCGAGTACAAACAGGTTCCTGTTTGGTTTTTACCTTACTTTTCGCCACCCATGAAAGAGTTTATCTTTTCTCCTGCTTTGACTAAATGGCTGTGGCAAAATATCAAGAACTATGACATTCTCGATAACCACTATCTTTTCTCTTATGCTCCCAGTTGTGCTGGGGCGATCGCTAGGTGGCATAATATTCCTTATACGATTCGGACTCAAGGACAACTAACATCTTGGGCATTAACTCAAAGTAAGCGAAAAAAGCAAATATATTCAATGCTGGTTGAACGTCATAATCTCAACCATGCAGCAGCTATACATTGCACAACTGAAGCTGAAGCCCAGGATGTGCGTAAATATGGGATTAAATCAAGCATCGTTAAATTACCTTTGGGTGTAGAACAAGTGGATATTAATCCCCAAGCAAGATTGCAACTTCATTCTGTATACTCCATTTCCCCTCATACTCCGATCGTACTGTTCCTCTCTCGGCTTTGTCATAACAAGTGTCCAGATATGTTAATCAAAGCACTCAGTCTTATAAATGCTGATTCGATTGACTTTCATCTGTTGATGGCAGGTACCGGAGAGCCGGATTATGTCAACTATTTGAAACAACTTGTAATATCTTTGAACTTAAGCGATCGCGTTACATTTACTGGTTTTGTGCAGAACGAGCAAAAGAATTTATTATTGCAAAGTGCGGATTTGTTTGTTTTGCCATCTGTTTCGGAAAATTTCAGTATAGCTACAGCAGAAGCAATGGCAGCAGGAATACCTGTAGTTGTGACTCCTGGAGTGCAGCTTGCTTCTGAAATTATCACAGCTAATGCTGGATATATTGTAGAGCAAAATGTTAATGCCCTACACATTGCTATATCTTACTTACTTACCTCTCCAAAACTAAGACAACAATTAGGAGAAAACGGCTCTATTTGGGCAAATAGTCGTTACCGTCCAAATCAAATTGCGAATAATCTTGCCCGCGCATACAGTGCCATTATTAATAAAATTGATTTTTGTGAATCTCAAATACCAATTGTTAAAGAATACGAAAGTATTAATAATTATTATAAAACTGCAATGCCAAGATATTAATTTCGCGCCGCTTCGTGGAAAAAGTTAATTAGATGCAATGAGTTATACCCTGAGTGCGTCATTGCTTGAAGTTGAGTTAGTTGTTGCTCTCTTTGTGAAAGTAGATTATTCAAGCGCTCAACTTCCGACATTAATGGCTCAATAGTTTTCTCCAACTCCTTGTTAACCACCTTCGCAGCCTGTTTGTTAAGCGTATTTCCCCAGCTATCTTTATTGGAATCTTCAAGAGCTTTTTCCAAGTCTTTTACTCGTTGCTGGAGTTGTTGATTTCTATCGATTAACCGACTTTTGAACTATGAGGCAAATCGCTCGAAGCCCTGTCATTGAGTTCACGGAGTGTTCCCTTTTAGGGAAGGAGGAACGACGATTTAAGGGGGTTAAAATCCCTGAAACCTATGTGGAGAGTAGTTGTGTGTACACCGTAGCCATCTCCCTACGGAGCAACGCATTTTACTAATAATACGCTAGTATAAATGTAATTAACAGGCTATATATATACGGGAGCAACGCGATTTTGTGAACTATACCTGAAATATTGCGATACACCTTCGGTGTCGGCTTCGCCTATCGCCACAACAAAATTCTGATAGTACTGAAGTAAATATTACATATAACCCACATTCCGCACCTCAACTGTCACAAAAGGGTTTTTACTGAGATTTTCTTCAATGTAAAGAATAAAAACAGACTTAAGGCATTCGAGTAGTCGTATTATTGACCGAGCTTACATAGAATTTCTATTCTCAATAAGAACCAATAATCTTTGATATTGAATTCATAGATAAAAACTTATTATTCTTAGCTGAATATCCCCATAATACTTATGTTTCATAAATAAAAAGTTATTATAACTTGTGACTATTGATTAAATGAATAGTCTTGATTACAAATAAATTATTGTGGATTTACTTCAGCATTTATAATAGTAACGACATCTCTCTGGTAAAAATTCCAAAATATATTCTCTTTCTGGAGTCCAATTTGAGATTGATATTTCATCATTAAATTTAACTAGATGTATAGATTGAAAACGTTGAAATATCAACCGCATAGTCGGATTATTTATAGCTTTACCAAGCTGATTTTTAATCGTAGATTTAGATGTTGATAAAGCTTTTCTTATTTCTCTTTGAGCCAACGTATATACTAATAGACACAAACCCATTATCATAGCCATAGCTTGAATTCTCTCCGGAGATTTCAGAAAAATACTATCAGCAAAAAATAAAGGGTCTTTAATAAATCCAAATCCTCTCTCACGTGAAACTTTGCCACGGGGATACTCCCCGGTGGCAAGATTTCACAACTTTGCTGCGCTTTATATTCGGAAAGCATTTCATCATTACTAAGAGATTCTTCCTCTAAAATATTTGTTGCTAATATAAAACGTCCGGCACTGTTATATGCAGTTTTAATAGCATTTATATTCTCAGATATTGAAGCATTTACTTGATAAAAAGTATCGATGGTGTGCCGCGCAGCGGCACACCATCCCTATTGATATGAATAAAGTCAGCACAAAATACCCTTAGATAAGGGTGCTTATTGTTATAATTTTTTGATTAAAAAAGAAAGTTTGGTATAATTTATGCAACCTGCACAGGTTTAATGAGTGCAGTTAAAATAGAATCGCAGAAACTATTCCAACAAGCGGCAATCCATTGGCAACGAGCGTGTAAAATTATTTCAGCATTGTTTTTTAACCAAAATTTGCTGTTTCCAATCAGGGCGTAAATTAACAGCTTGTCGAATTAAACTTTCCACGGCACCCTTCGGGTTCGGCAGTTGCTACAACGGGGGGAACCCCCGCAACGCACTGCCTCACCGCTACCAATAGGTAATCTAAGAGATGAAATTTTATGGTAATTGAAACGGGGAGCATCTCAACTTTGTTAGAACAAAAGAACTAACAGCACCTAAAGCTTGTCATTAAGATAAGCACAGCGATGCATGAGGACTTGAGAGACATTAGATTCATTCCATTGTGCGCCAGAAATTTTTAATCGCCGATCTATCTGTTTAATAGTAGACTCGATAGCACCAGAACCAATAGAACAAATATTTTCGGTTTGATAATAGTCATAGTTGACAATTCGATGTCGGTGGGTTGACAAATACTGGCAAAAGTTTTGAGCCGTTTTAGCTTTAAGTGGAGAGAATAGAGCGAGTGTTTCATCAACTTTTCCTTGCCAAAGAAAAGTTTCAGCAGCTTTGATTCGTTTGAGAGAACCACCTACTTTATGTAGATTTTCAACGAGATGAAACCAATCTAAAATCTCGCGTCTCTCCCCAGGACAATTAAATTGTCGAATTATTTTCCAAATCCCTGGATGTCCATCACCCAAGCAAGTTAATGGGTCTGCCAAATTCTGTTGATTTACGTAATCAATTAAAGCTTCATTGAATAATGTGAATTTAACTCTCTCCTCAGATAATCAGCAGTTCCACCGCAAAACAAAATTTCTGAAACTACCGAACGGGGAACTACTTGGTCTAACCAACTTGTAAGTACTGCTGCATATTCATTCCTAGCAAGCTTTATAGCTTTCTGTAGTTGCATCAATTCATGGCGTTTATTAGTATAAAGAGTGCTTTTCAATAACTTTGTTAGAGGGGTAGTAGAAATATCGCTACCGGCAGCCACCACAGCAGGAACCAGTTGCGAAGCATTCTGTCCAGAAGTTCTAGCAACTACTTTTTCAAGTAATCTAATCATCCCTAAATCTGAAGTCTTTCCATCTGCTGCAACTATCCCCTTATCACTGATTAACACAGAAGCATTTCTATAACCCACCATCACCAATGCAATCGTTTTGGTTTTAATAGCCTCTCCCAGTTTTTTTTGGTAGGCTTATATCTTGCACCTTCAGGTAAACATTTGAATTGAGTCAGCTTAACCTGTATTTTTGCGGTAGGTGTCATAAAGCCAGCAAATGCTGCTTCAAGATGTTTACGAAAACTCTCTCTATTCTCAAATTCTCCTGGTGGTAGCAAACAAATAAGCGCAAGTCTAAATTTTGTACCTAACTGAAGTTTCTGCGATATTGCCCAGACGAAAGCTAATGTCTTGGCAACCGCACGTTCGTACTTTAACTCTTTTAATCCCTGATTTGCATAATAGTTACTTTTCGCTAAATATCCTACAGCAAAGGTTTCACCCATGTAATTTACCCATGCAGCATTCTCTGGTTCGGTTGCACCTAAAATTTCCGAAGCTACAGAATCCAAAGAAATTCTTACCACTTCCGGTTCCATTACCAAAGATGCTGTTTGATTTTGCTTCAATGTGCAATAAACACCTTTGGTTGCACTTCCTCCAAAATCCAAAGCCAGAATTAACAAGGGAGATGAATTATTTTTCTGCTGAGTGTTTTTACTCATGGGTTTTTATTAATTTAATACATTTTTTTGCAAGGAATTCAAAGGAAAATCTTGGAAAATAAAGGTTGATTATTACTCAAACTTATGGACATTGGAGGCTATTTTTGATTCAAAATTCCTTGTAATTCCTTCTGATTATTTTGATTAATGAAAACTGTCTAACTGTTACAGATAAAGAAATTGAGGAATAAAACACAGTATTAAATGACTAAATTCAGCAGTGATTTTAGAAAATATTAAATGCAGCGTTAAAAATACTGCATAAAATATTCCAGCTTTTTCTCAGTTAGAAAGGTGAAACACACTACACCTTTATTTTGAACAATGACTGGAAAATGATTCAGCCCGATCGCGTTATAAATTAAATTGGTCATAGTTCTTGATTTCCGAATAATGGTTTTCCGCCAAGGTACATCTGATTCATAAAGCTAATAGATCAATTATCTAATTTACCGAAAAAGGCAGTCGGCAGTAGGGAAGGGGGAGCGGTTTCAGGCTGCCTCGCCAAAGGTGAGGCAGCCCCTAAATTTATTTATGCAAACAGAACAATATTTTTTTGGAGATACGTAGTACGAGAAAAAGTGCGTCATTGTTTGAAACCCCTAAATTCATTTATGGGGTACGACTGCCGCTCATCTCGAAGAGATGGTTCTGTGCCTACTTTCCACTGCCTCCTCATTCTCCTTTGGTTAGATAATTCTTGGGGCGATACCTTCGGTGAGCTTCGCTTAACGCATAGTAAAAGCGTCATTACATCTCGATGAAATAACACCGCATATTCACGCTTACCTCGTACCCTTAGATGAGCGGGGAAAGCTTAACTGCAAAGCATTATTTGGTACAAGAGTGAAAATGTATCAGTTACAAGATAGTTTTGCGAATGCACTCGGACATTTAGGAATAGTACGTGGTGTTAAAGGTAGTGTTGCGACTCATACCAAAGTCAAAAAATATTATGCAGCAGTAAATCAAGATTCTCAATTACTCGATTTAGAGCGCTGTATTCCCCAACCACAAGCACAAGAAACTAGTGAAGCTTATAGACAAAGGGTTATTAAGTTATTAAGTCCGCAGTTAGAGGTAATTAATCAACAATTGAGAGAGCGCGATCGCCAGAACCGAAAACTAATAGAGTTAAAGCAAACTGCATCTGTGAGTGAACAATTACGATACTCTTTAGAAACGGAACTATATTCACTTAAAGCAAATCACGAACGACAGAATTTATCACTATCTGAAGTTGCTTACGAGCTAGGGCTAAATCATTCTAAGCATGAACATAATCCACTATCTTTAGTGATGAGGGTTAACAAGTGCAATTTTGATGATGCAGTAGTTTGGTTGCGGGACAGATTTGGTGAAACTGTTATGACACACGCAGTCTCCAACCACGCTTTAAATATTGTGCGTCAAACACCTTCCTCTATCTTTACACCACCCATACCTTCACCCAAGCATCTTTTAGTTGTCGAAGATTACCTAAACCAAAAGCATTCTATTCCACAGAAGCTTTTGAAAACTCTACAAGAACGAGGTTTATTATATGCTTCGACGGATGGCAATGCAGTATTTATAGCTCGGAATCTTGATGGGAGAACAACGGGAGCTTATTTATATTCTTTAAATACTAGCGAAAATAATTTCAGCTTATATTCGGGTAGTAGACGCTCAAGCGGTTGGTTTCATTTAAGCGTCGGTGGTTCAAATCGTGGATTGGTAGAAACAGCGGTTCTAAATTCTTCTCCAATAGATGCGCTTAAGATTATGGTAAGGAATGCACCTCATAACCATAGAACGCTTTATCTCACTCTCGATAATGAAAATGCACCATTACCGTCAGAATTTCTCAAAACTTTAACAAATGTAGTTGTTGCAATGCCAGAAAAAAGAATCATGTCGATAAGAAAAATTTTACCCAACGCAAACGCAATTGATGTTTCCAAATATAACCAGCAACAACAATTCTATTAACATCATAATTGCTGTATTTTACTTAAAACTTATCTATTTTTTCAAAGTTCAGTGTAACGAGTTATAAAAAAAACTCAGCATTTCTGACTGCAATCAAAGAAAGAATACTGATATCTATGTACCAGTAATAGAACTCGAAAAAAAAATGAGCGAACCGGGAGAACTAAGTACAACCTTTTAAAAACTAGTATCTAATTGGGAAACTAAATCGATTATTTCTTGTGGGGATTTTTCTTCGATAACCGCTAACAAGTTTATGGCTTTTATTAGCAAACGATTACTATCTTCAAAGGTGTTCTGGCTTGGCAATACAAGTTTTATAGGATTTTCTTCATCGTCATTGGCACTTTGAAATACGAGTAAGCGCGGATTGGGATGTATTATTATTTGCCAACCATTTAGGTGAAGGTAGAATATTATGTCGCCAATTTTTAAACTATGGATTTGTAATTCGTCTAAAATAATTTGTTGTGTCATAACCACAAGAATGATTTTAATTTCTTTAAAAATGGTGTTATGTCGCTTTCAGTTTTGAATCATGCTCTATTTTAATGACTTGCTAATCGTGGATCTTCTTGTGGCGGATGCCAACCGCCTTTTATCCAAAGTTTACGGGCTTTAACAATAGAACCTTCATTATGGCGTTCATCGTTCAAATCTAAACGATTACAAGTAGCTCGTCCTACTTCCGTCATGGCAATAATTGTCAAACCATCTACCGACCAAATGAAATGGTCAGACCACTTCTGTTCGCGAGGATTAAAAAGTGAAATGTTTTTCTGGGTTTCGGGGTCAATTCCTGTTGTAAAATTGTAGCGATAGCCATTACAACGTTGACAAGCAAGTGCTAAATTATCGGGTTCATTCGATGAATTAGAAAAGGATTGCGGAATTATATGGTCAATAGCAAATAGAGCCGCACTTCCTTCTTCCGAAGAATGACAGTATTCACAAAGATATTTTGCTCGCTCTCTAACTAACTTTCTTGTTGCATTATTAACCGTCATGATTGGGCAATTATTTTAGCGTTAATTAAAGTAAAAATTCGGTCTAGTTCTAATATTCCTGTTAATTCAGCTTCTTCAATTGAACTAAGCATATCTGCTTTTTTCTTCTCGGTCAGTTGATCTAAACGAGATTGTAGTTCTGGAGTAAATTTAAACAAATATAAATTTCTAACTGCGCTGAGTTGGATTCCAGATTCTACCCAGGATGAGGGCTGAACCATCATTTGAGAAATCATAATAATTATGAGTATAGTACGATGTATGGTCGTATTCTAGCAATGAATCTTTTTGATGGTGTTTTTCCGCATTTTATAGTTATCTTGGTCATCAAGAAGACTTCGGTATAAGTTTTGATATAATGATGCAACCAAACTTGAATATTATTAAGGACTTAACTGATTCTAGCTTCTGCTTTACAATCAATTTAGATAAGTCTAAGAATTTTTAAGCATAGGTTATTGACTGTATGTCCCTTTTTAAATTTGGTGATGAAGAAATTACCCAACGTGGGAAAGAACTCTACGATTCGAGCATTCGTCTAAAAGTCGAGACACCAGAAAATATTGGCAAAATTGTCTCGATTAATATTGAAACGGGTGAATATGATCCGAGGCGATGATATACTCATTACTAGTCGGCGATTACGGGAAAAACAATCTGATGCTGTAATTTGGGCTGAGAGAATTGGATATAATGCTGTTTTTGCTGTAGGTGGTACGTTAGTCAGGACAGAACGGTGATAAACGGAACTGTCGTTAGGTATAACTACAACAAAATAAACATAAAGATTTATTTCTATCTAAGAAGAAACTTCTCCCCAAAAGTTAGCAATTGCGGGAGCGAAAACCGATGTATCCGGACTTGATGCAGGTTGAGTAATATATTTTGCGCGGTTGGCGATACACCCGGAGGGTGTCGGCTTCGCCTATCGCTAACACCCTATCAGTATCCCGAACATACAAAGGCACCATCATTTCTCGTTGCTCCAACAGTTCGTACAACCCAATTTTCATCTCACAACCTTGATGAAATTTAGCACGAGCAGCCTTCTGAACCATTTGCGCTAATTCCGCACCACTACAGTTGACAGTTTTGTTAAGAACAATGCGCCATTCTTTCTCTGTAAGTACATCGTCGTTTTTATAACGCTTATCAAAGGACGCAAGATGCATCATCAAAATTTCTTGACGTTCAATAGCTTGGGGAAACCCTACATAAAATATCTCATCAAATCTTCCCACCCTGGTTAATTCCGGTGGTAATGCATCGAGTCGGTTAAGGGTTGCAACGACGAATACTGCACTTGTTTTATCCTGCAACCAAGTCAATAATGTTCCCAAGATTTGACGAGAGCTTGTATCCTCTCCCGATTCACTAGATGCAGCAAAAAGTTTGTTACCCTAAGTACAAACATCACTATTTGCACTCGGCTTCAGAACCGGACTTGACACTTTAGCGTCATCCGGCTCCTCAATGAATTGGTGTATTGTCATTACATACTTCACCGATTCACTTCTGCCATCTGCCTCCTGCCTTCTGCCTTGATTTCGTGGTTGTAATTTAGGTAAAATTTGCTCAAAATAAATTAAATCGCGCTCGTTCATATTACTTGTTAACTGTCCTCCAGTTTTTTCAAGTAAACTACCACGTCCATCTTTCGCTTCGATTTGTACGTTACCATTAGGGCTAGCTTTCCATTTATAAGAAAATCGCCCATCAATTTCCACATCGGTTTGTTGTGCAACAGCATATTGTGTAAGCGCATTCGTAACTCTCTCTACACGAGCAAAATATTCGGCTTCTTGCTTTCCGACTGGAGCAAAAGATGCAGGAACTGGTTCTTTTTTTCGTAAAGAATTCTGTAAGGAGTTAATATCTTGAATATTTAAAGAAGCTAAATCACCCTTTTCTACTTTTACTCCTAAAGGGGTTTCGCGGAACTGTATTAAAAATTTATCTGTCGCTGAATCTTTTACTTCATACAATAAACCGCTGCGAGAGATTTGGTAATCACCTGCTTGATAGTGATTTTCTCCTGGTTGGGTTTGTAGTTGAAATAAATTTTTTATTAATGCTGCGAATTGATGCTGTTTTGAATTATTTTTAAATTCTTGTACTCCTATTTTGACAGCAGAAGTAACACTGCTTACGACAGTTGATGCATTATTAACTACTTGCTGCCACCTTTGACCGCAAAATGCACCGATAAAATCGCGCTTAAGAAAGCGCTGAAACATCCTTTGTGCAGTACCAATAATTGATGCAGCCGTCTTTTCTGAATCTTTAACGCTGATTAACTGCGATAATGGTCGGGAAGTCCAGACTTTTAATTTCAGTAGATCACAAACTTTTTCCCAAAGGGCGATCGCGTATAAATTTTGTAGTCAGTGATACTTTTTATCAGTTGCTGTTTAAGCAAGTAGGTGGAGTATCGATAAGAATTGCTTATAAACAACTAGCAACTGAGTTTCTGTCAATTAGCCCGATGGAAGATAAATACCTTCAACAACTTGATATATTTTTTCAACAGCTTGACGCAGGAAAGCTAACATCTGTTTGAGACTAAATAATTCACGATAAATTAATCTTCCACCTCTTCTCTTTCGGCTGATTTTTAGCCATAGAAGGTTAACCCATATATTGACTAGAATAAAAGAGACACCAACGAATAATAATCTTAAAACAGGTTTTTTATTTGTTGTTCTAATTCGACAGATATTTTTGAGTCTATAACTACTTTCTATTCCAAATCTTTTCCTATAATCTTGATGTATATAAGATAAATTGGCTTTTATCTTATGAACTACATAAGCAAAGTATTCTATTCCCTTTTGATGTCGTTTGCCCTTTTTATATTTACAAACAATCCATAGTTCAAAAGTAACTGAATCATTTCGATTTCCACTTCTGGTCATAGTATATTTAGTTTTATAGCTTTTTTTACCTTTTAAGAACTGTTTAATTCCTCCTTGTTTTCCTGTTTTGATTGCTGGCATGAGCAGAGGGATATCTAGAGCTTGTAACCAACGAATGACGGGAACATTAAAAAATCCTCTGTCAAGATAAAGTTGTTTCACCCTCAGATGAAGTGCCTTTCTGTTCTGCTAATAGATAAGTAATAATAGCAACACTTGTATCCAGCCATCTAACACCTCTAATCGCAAGGGTTACGCGTTTTCCTTTCATTACAACATATAAAGTTGCATAGGCGTAGAAAGAACAAGTACCAGACTTAGCTTGACTCCGATATATATAGGCCAATTCCTTATTACTAGGCTTGCCATAATAAGGAATTAAGTTTAAATCAATAGCTAACTTTAGGTGTCCGTTTTTAATTCGTCTCGGGACTCGACCGATTTTTATCACGCAACTGAACATTTGCAAGTATTCGCAGATAATATTTTTTATCAAGAAGCAGAACGAAAAAAATGGTTTAAACAAACTCGTTCTGCATTAAAAAAGGGTAAGATAAATTCCATTATTCAAGAAATGAATAAACTCAGCTTAGAGTTTACTGGTGAGCGTCGAAAAAATGTAGATAGAGAGATAAATTATTTTATCAAAGGTAATAGAGAAGGACGTTTTAACTATCATAAAATTTCATTTCTTAAGCTGCCTATTGGTAGTGGTGCTGTAGAAAGTTTAATTAGACAAGCTGTTAATTTACGTTTGAAAGGAAACAGCAAATTTTGGTTAAAAGAGAATGCTGAAATTATGTTGCACGCTCGTTGCCAATGGATTGCTGGTTCCTGGAACAAGTTCTGTGATTCTATTTTAACTGCACTCGTTAAGCCGATACAGCTTGCATAAATTATACCAAACATTGTTTTCTAATTTCTCTGTTGTAATAATAAACACCCTTTCTGAGGGGGTTTTGTGCTGACTTTATATTTATAATTCACAGATTAGTGCCGCAAAGCGGCACTAATCTGTGAATTTAATATGTATTTTTACGGATATTATATGTATTTTTTATTATAAATTACTGGAGTTTTTTTGTTGGCGATAGGCGAAGCCGACACCGAAGGTGTATCGCAGTATTTGGATTAAAGTTCACAAAATCGCGTTGCTCCCCCTAGTACTAGTACACCTCAGCATAAGCAAACCTACCTTTCCCCCCTACCCGCTTAACGTCAAAAATAGTTACCTTATTTCCGCCCGTATGTATTAGTTTATAATTTGTAGTATTAATTTATCTACATTTTATAAGTAGACTTTTTCTCAAATTTATCTTTTATTTTAATACCTAAATTAATTAAGAGTGCAAATAAAGCTTATGCATAAACTAGTTCCAGATTAGGGGACTTTAACATTGGATTTTGTATTTTTAAATGCCAACAAAGTTACATTTCTATCAATATCAAAAAATCTTTTTACAGAACCCTTATTTACAGAAGTGCTAATTGCTCTATTCCTACCCAAATCGCTAATTTCTTCGACATCAAAATGACTTAAATCACTGCTAATATCAATATTTTTACTTTTAGTGTTATTAAAAAAATCAATTTTACCTAAAGCATCAATATTTGCTGAAAGAGTAAAATATTCTAATATATTATTTTGGCTAATCTGCAAGGGTTCTAATTGTGTTGAGTTGAGAAAATCAACCCGATTTTCTGTTTTATTACCAGTTGTATCTAAAAGATAAAAAGCAATGTTGACCGCAGCATTCACAGTCTCAACTCCTGGTTTATCTACCGAAGCTTCCAAATCAAGAATAGTTGTAAAGTCAAATGATAAAGTATCGTTGCGGCTCACATCAAAATTTGCAAAAAATCTTGGCATAGTTTCCGCACAAGCACTATAAGCTGAACCCTCACCAAATATCAAACTCTCTGCAACATTAGATATTTCTAATGGAGTTGGTTCAGCATTAGTTTCAGAAAAGTTCCGAAAATTTACTATGCTATCATCCGCATTAGTTTCAGCGGAAGCATTAGCATCATTAATTGCTTCAAATACTGCATTTTCTCGATTGAAATTTGTGAAAGTTAACTCCCCAAAGGAACTAGCAAAAGTTGCAGCTAAAGTAGGTGAACTTGCTAACATTGAGGTAGCAACAAATGGAGAGACTTGTAAAATTACTTTTTTCCCAAATGTTGAATACAACTTCTTCCGCATTTTTGTCATGATTTTATTTTTAATCTATATAATGACCGAAAAATTAACTAAAATAAGCCAGTCATTTTAGAATACAAGAAAAATAGTTAAATTACGGATAAAATAAATCTTAATTCGGAAAATTAAAATCAAGCAAGCAAGCACACCTGAATTATTAAAATCAGTAAAGTACGAATTCATTTACTTAGAAGATGGGCAACAAAGGACATTACCTACAAATTATGATGTCTACAGGCAAGTGGTAAAAGCTTACCCAGAGCGCACACCCTTAGAACTGACTTTGGGAGTAGGGGATAATTCGGTCGAAAAAGCCGAACCAATTAGTAATTAAAAACTTTCGTTCAAACAATCGGCTAACTTTGACGGTAAAGAAGCTGCCCAACCGATCGCAATTTCGTCGCTCGATTTGTAGAATGGTGCAGCGGGCAAATGTCCGGGTGGGGCTTCTAAATTAAATTTTAGTTGTGAATATAACTGCCACTTATAGTTTAGTCGCCAGCCTATAGCATCGCTGAATTTGGTGTAATTTTCCCCTACAGACTTCCAAATTTGACTTTGTGCTGCGAAACCAAAATGTCCTTGACTGTGGTTTGTCCACAACTCGTCAATGGTTTCGAGGTCGAAACAAGAAAGCGCCGTAAAATCTTCTTCTCTCAACCAGCCTGCATCAACGCGATCGGTCATTTTAAGTATTATTAAATTCGTTTCTTCATCGGCGTTTCGCCATTTACTTGATGCGAGTAGGTTTTCAAGAGGTGCGTAATCTATATTCACAATTACACTCTGTATAGATTTAGTGTGAATTTTACTTTATCAAATAAAACTTGCGTGGCTGTAGAAGCTTGAGTACGATTTAGTGCGATAGCGAAGCGCTGCTGCAAGCAGATCGCTAGGTGTAACCGTGTGTGAGCCGAACGTCCGGTGTAGGCAGATGTTAGACAACACAAGCACTTTTGGATTGGTTTACGTTAATTTGGGCTACGAATAACAACGACTGGTCCCATCTTTGCCCCATCAAAGTTATTTTCCATCAGTAGAAGAAACTCCGAGGCTTTTTCAGTGTAGAAAGAAGCTACCGAAATGACTTTATTGTCATTATTATCTTTTTTCACCCAAGCATCGGCACAAAACTTTGATTTGACTTCACGCAGATTATCATCAGTATAAGGAATAAACACGGGATAGAAATACACTGGATATAGTGATTCATCTAAAGGTAATGGATCACCGCATGAGCCACGAGGAAATGATGTTACTGGAAAAGCCTTTTCCAGTGATTCTTTGGTAGCATCAGACTCGCTCGGTACATCAATGCCTAATTTTGTTTCGAGCCGTTGCCAGCGCTCCTCGTCTTCTTGGCGCTGTTTTTGATCGCGAGCATCGCGTACTGCTTCAATGCCCTGCTCTGCATAAAAGTCAGGAGTACAAGAAACGATTAGTGGAATGCTTAGTAAAAAAAATAGCCTTAACTGTTTAGTCATCGTTGTTTTACCCACAAGTCTTGTCTAGATGCGTGTTTATCATGAAACACATATTGATAATTAATTATGAGCTACCTGACAAATCTACTTAACTATTTATTATACAGAAAGTTTTTTACTCATGATATTATACATAAAACTAAGTATAAACACGACTACCGATGACAAATGAAGCGATACATCAAGTTCGCTTCATTAACATCACTATTAATTATTTAACATCGAGAAATTAAGCAGGATTGTCCTGCATTCTTTTCTGAAGTAACCTGAGAATTGCCGCTTTTTCTAAAATTCCCACCAACACGCCGTTGTCACGAATCACGGTCAGTGCAGATAGCTTTTGTTGTTCGATTAACTGCACTACTTCGAGTAAAGGCTGGTTGGCTTTTACTGTGGTAGATTCTGCAATTGGTCGCATGACATCTTTAACTTGAGTTTCCGACCATAATGACGGTGAAATGGCACGAAAATTATCAAGAGATATTGCTCCTAAGAGTTGTCCATCACTGTTGGTAACTAAAAACCGCTGCCACTTTTGTCCGCTTACTATCTGCTCATCGGCAAACTCTCTGAGGGTAAGACTATCGTTAACAATTGGGCGATCTGCTTGCAGCAGCGCTTCGCTATCGCTACTTACCGCATCACCAGCAGTTAAACCCGTAAACTGTTCTTGCACCCTTGCAACTTGGGCTGCATTACCAGCATTCCGCAATAAGAAGAAACCAATTAACAAGTTCCAGAAGTTAGCAAAACTGCCAGTTAACAATAGTGGAAGTAGACCAGAAGCTATCGCAATCCAACCAAAAATTTGTCCAACTCGGCTTGCGAAAATCACTCCTTTATTAGGATTACCCGTAATTTTCCAAACTATCGCTTTGAGTATATTTCCACCGTCTAAGGGCAAGCCAGGGATTAAGTTAAATAAGCATAGTGCCAAATTAACAGAAGCGAGCAGTCCCAAAATTGCTGAGAATACCCCAGAAGCTCCAGTACCAAAACCAATCGCTGCAAATATCCCAAATAACAACAGACTGACTAAGGGACCTGCGATCGCTACCCAAAAAGCTTCAGATGGGGTTTTTGATTCTTTTTCTAAACTTGCTAAACCACCAAATATAAACAGGGTTATAGATTTAACATCGATTCCTTGACGAATGGCAACAAAACTATGTCCTAGTTCGTGGGCAACAACAGAGCCAAAAAGCATCAAAGCTGTCATTAAACCTAAAAATAAAGCAGACCCATTCCCTAAATAAGGAAATGCACTCGCTAATCCGGTGTCATAAGTCCAAGTCACCAAGCCCAATATTAAAAACCAGGATGGGTGAATATAAAAGGGAATTCCGAAGAGGTTGCCAACACGTATTGTGTTATTCATGGCGTTTACCTGTGTTTTTTACATTGAGAGACTTTTCTTTGCCCCTCGATATCTTTATAGTAACGAATTGTTAAGCAATTTTAATGTTTGTAACTGTAGTGGTGTCCGTCCGTAGGAGTGCGGTTATGCGACTTGAGGGGCGCGATTCTTCTTTTTCTCAAGAAGGTAGAGCAATGTCTACGACGGGCTACGCCTACGCAAATACTTTATCTATTTATTTAGCGATGACATCTACTTATGAACCCTTTCATAAGAGAATACGAATTTCTTTCAATGTAATTACGCAGTTGGGAAAAATTTTTTGGGGTTGGGTAGTCGCGTTAGCGCAACGTACCGTTTCAAAATTATTAGTCGTGGCGTAGGCGTAGCCCGTCGTAGACATCGCCTCATCTAACAAAATCTACCCGTTTAGAAAATCCCATTTCTCCCACAAACCCTATCGCTAGCAGAAGCTAAAGTCTTACTATCTGGGCTGAAATTGATACTTGAAATTGAAGCACTATGACTTTTGAATGTTAATATTTGATTACCCTGATTGTTCCAAAGTTGGATAGTTCCATCATTACCAGCAGAAGCTAAAATCTTACCATCAGGACTAAAGGAGATATCTGTAATTGATTTTGTATGACCTGTGAATGTTGCAATTTCCTCACCTTGATAGCTCTAAATTTTTATTTTACCTTCATCATCAGCAGATGAAATTATTTTACTATCGGGACTAAATATAACGCTTTGAAGCTTTCCAAGATGACCTTTCAATATTCTGAAGTTAGTGCCGTCTAGATTCCTTAAAGTAATTGTCGCGTCGTCATTTCCGACAGCAATTTGCTTGGAATTGGCACTGAAACTAACAAGATTATCAGGTTTAGTGTTCCAATGGATAATATAGTGAGCTTCTTTTTCTGCATTATATAAGCGAGGGAAAATAGACTTTGTTTGACTAGGAATACTCCATATATATATATTTTTTTGCAGTTCTTTAGTAGTATCATATGCAATAGCTTGCCTCCAATTACTAATTTTATCTGTTAGTTGTTGTCTATTGCAAGTTTGTATTAGTTTGCCATTTAGATTCCAAAGCTTAATTATGGAATTATCGTAAGAAACAATATTTTCCCCATTAGGACTAAAAGTAAGTCTTTTTTCAGTACCCGTATCACCGGCATCAATTTTTATGGTCTTTGATAAATGCATTCCTTTATCAACTTTTTTCCAAAATTGAATTATCCCATCATTACTAGCAGATACTAATGTCTTGCTATCGGGAGTAAAATGAATATCTGTAACTATACTAGTATGAGTTTCTATTGTCTCTAAATATCTCCCATCTGTACCCCAAAGTTTAATTTTTCTTCCATTGTTAACTGCGGCTATAGTTTTACCATCAGGGCTAAAAGAAATTATAGAGTCATAATTATTATTGATAATAACTATGTTATCTTTTTCTTGAGTGTTAATTTCTTCTTGAAAAGCGTTAGAGAATTCAAAGGCATAACTTGCATCAGTCTGTAAGCGGTTACGCTCTCTTACACGGCCAACTACTTTCGTTAATGTTTCTACAACTCGTTGAATTGTATCTTTTGAAATTCCTGCTGAGAACTTAAGTTTCTTAGCTGTTTTGACAATTTCTAGCAATGCTTCAAGTTCATTGTTTGATGCGAAAAGTTTTTCTGCAAAATAACTACCTGAAACTAGTTCGGAATTTTGAGACTTTATAGCTAGAGTTCTTGCTTCTTGCCATTGCAAACCTGCAAATCCAGCCAAGCTCGAAGACAAGAATAAACCACAAACCAACCCACCAACAACACTCCTCCGCAACCTCTGTTTCTGCTTCCTCTCCCGCTCCCGCAACTCCACACCCTTCTCAATAAACCATCGCTGCGGTTTACTCACCTCGCCACCCCGTTGCTGCAACCAATCCTCAGCCACAGCCAAAGTCGCACTCCGCAACAAAGCACCCTCATGCTTACCACTCTCCACCCATTGCTGCAACGCAACCATCAATCCCTGTTGCCAAATACGAATCTCCGGTATAATAATTCAAAATGGTGATTATCAAATACACATTTAGTAATGCGATAGTCCGAAGGACGACGCTTCGCGTATCGCCCTTTACCGCAAGTTGTGGAAGGTGCTTCGCACCTTCCACAACTTGAGTGAATTAAGAGAGAATGGGCTATTCAAGTAGTTTGACGGATAAGGAGTGAGAAATAATTGAACCCCTTTTACGTCCCGTGTAAACTTTGAATGGTGTTGTGGATGCGGATACGCACTTGTTGCACCAACTCATCAACTCGATTTATTGCCGTTTTACGGAAAGTTATGGTTGGATTTTCTGATGTCAAATTTGGCTGGGCAATTTCTCCAGTGTTGTAAATTTGAGTAATACTTCCAATCGATATGTTTCCAGCAGTTTGGACGTTGCTTAAAATACTTTGCAAATTTTTGGTCTTAGAATCATCTGAATTTGAAGGGTGATCTAGTTGAGGTCGATCGGGATACTCTTCTTTGAGGATAGATCGAACAATTTCTCGAATATCCGTAGCATTAGAACCCTGAACTACAGCACGAGCAACTTCTCGAATTGCTTCTGCATCAAGTCCTTGGTAGGTTTTATCCCCAATATTAACATTTTTTCCCTGTCCGATATTGACGTTGTACTTACCTACTTGCAGATTTTGGATACTTTGAATACCCCCATGATTTAACCACTGACGCAAAGCTTCCACATCATCATCGGTTTGAGTCCCGTTGAGGATGCGTTGGATTATGTCGTTGGGGTTACTGGGGTTTGCCATGCGATCGCAAGTTTTCGTTTTATTTTAGACGATACAACAGTGAATTTACTTATCTCCACTCGTATTCTTCAATTTTGTTTGCTTTTTATCATATTGGACATGGGTTAAAATATTTAAATATAGTCTTTATTCGGTTATTAATAAAATAATGCCATGACACTGCAAAAGTTGGAAGCCGAATTACTCGCTTTAACACCCGATGAAAAAACACAGGCAATTCAAATGTTAGCTCAAAGTTTAGGAAATTCTTGGCGTGGAATAGAGAAAACTCCTGGGGTATGTGGTGGGGATGCTTGCATTAGTGGAACTCGTATTCCTATTTGGGTATTAGCTAATGCTCGTAATTTAGGTATCAGCGAAGCCCAACTTTTAAAAGACTATCCAACTTTATCAGCAACAGACTTAGCAAATGCTTGGGTTTATGCAACAGCATATCCAGAAGAAATAGTAACAGCGATTAGGGAGAATGAAGAAGAATAATGGCTCGTTTGTATGCAGATGAACAGTTTCCCTATGAAGTCGTGGAGCATTTACGAAATTTGGGTCATGATGTTCTTACCGTCCAGGAAGCTGGAAAGGCTAATTTGAAAATACCAGACGATGAAGTTCTCACATTTGCAAGTAGTAATGAGCGTGTTGTTTTAACACTCAATCGTAGGGATTTTAAGCGTTTGCATCGTTCCACTTATAATCATGCTGGTATTATTATTTGTACAGATGATGCAGATAGAAATGGGTTAGCAGAACGAATTAATATAGCAATTGTAACGTCAGAACCTTTAGTGGGTACATTAATTAGTGTAGTACGTCCTGTCAGATAAAAAAGATTTTTTATCTAGCTTGTTCGTTTCCTCTTCAGTGGTAATTTACCGTCAGACTCAGGATTAAAGCTAAAAGTCATTTTTCCATCTTTATTCATTTTTCTAAAGGCATTGCGGCGAAATGTTCTTGTAGTAACCTATGGATAAAGCGATAGCGTCCACCAACACGCTGGAGAAGTAGACGTTCGGTCCTCCTCACCAAAATGATTGAAAAAGTCGGGGAAAAGATGGGTGAAAAGTTGCCAAAACTAGGAGGTAAGGCGATCGAACAGATAGGAAAACTCAAACAAGCACTGTGGAAAAAAGCACCAGAAACAGCCAGCGCTATTGAGCGAGTCACCTACCAACCGGAATTAGTGGAACAGCAGCCAGAGGAGTTTGGTATCGAAGCACTGACTGCAAAAATGGAATCAGCAACTAAACAAGACGCAGAGATTGCTGAAGTGGTTGATGCTCTAGCAGCAGAAGTTTTACCGCAGATACCATCAAAGGTAGTACAAGTTATGGCGGTAGGGATTAAAGGTAAAAGTTTAACGGCTAAAGATTTAATTCAGGAAGCAGCATCGGGTAGCACTGATGTTAATCAGCAGATGTTGAAGGATGTACAAATTGAGGGGGATATAAATTTGGGTAACTTGAGCCAAAAAGCGTAAAAATAGAGACATAGGTGTAGTGCGGGCAAGATGCCCGCGATTTATCCCTTTATCCTATCTTGCCTACGATTTATATCTTTATTTATCATCAGGAAAGGGAGCGAGACGCTCCCACTAGGAAGGTAAAAAAAATGGGGTATCTATCAAGAAATTTATTAACTCTAAACAAGCGATCGCCATGAGTGAGGAAGATTTGTATTCGCCACAAACTTTGATTATTCTCAATTCGAGAACCCCGAACTGCAAAGCCAAGCTAAAACCACGCTCAACCAATTTATTGGCTTCGTCCGCCAAACCTTCGACGGCTTACTGGAAAACGGGCAAGCATTAAACTCGATTTATCAAGACTGCATTGCTCATTGCCCAAAAGGTAAAAAAGTATTTGACAATTGGCTAGCATCCGATGACTTCGGAGCATCCCGCTACATAGCGTATAGCGCAATAAAAATTTACAATTGGTTTTCAAAGCTGCCGAGGCGGTTACAGCGTTTAGTTCGTGTCAACGTCCAAAAATGGAGCGTGTCAGCCCTACGTCAGTTAACCAAAGTCAGTCATGACTTGGTAAAGGAATTAATAACTATGCGCGAACGACTTGCGTCGAACAAGCTACGCACCTCCTAATCCCATCTCAAACAAACACATACTCAGCATCCGTCGTAATGCGAACGACTTACGTCGCCCAAGCTATAACTTAGTTCAGCTACGCTAACGCATAAAATCATTATGTTATGGTAAAGTGCGATCGGCTATCATATATATTACCTATTATTTAATTAAAGTATTCTAAATAGGAGAAAGAACAACTATGTCCTTACAACTAACGATCAACTACCCCGAAACATTACCTGATGCTGTTGGCAAAACCAGAGAACAATTTGAACAAGAATCAAAATGGGCAATGGCTGTTAAACTCTATGAAATGAAGCGTCTTTCCTCTGGGATGGCTGCCACATTATTAGGAGTAGATCGAGTCACCTTTATCCTTAAACTAAGTGAGTATGGGGTTCCCTTAATTGACCTTAGTGAAGAGGAATTATTATCAGACCTAGAAAATGCCTAGTACCAATCAAATTATTATTAATACTTCTCCCTTAATTGCCCTTGTCGCTGCGATAGGTGATTTAAAGATTTTAGAGTCTCTTTATACAGATATTCTTGTTCCTTTTGAAGTATATCAAGAAATACTAATTGGTGGCACTACAGGCTTTGCCATAGCTGAATTTCAATCAGCATCATGGCTACAAAAGCAAAGTTCTCCTTTAACTATTTCTCCTCTTCTATTTAACTCTTTAGATTTGGGAGAAGCATCAGTTATTCAACTAGCGCTAAATAAAAATATTTCAACTGTTTGTATTGATGAAGCTGTGGGGCGAAGAATAGCTAGATTAAGTGGTCTTTCAGTAACAGGTTCAATTGGAATTTTATTACGTGCTAAACGTGAAGGTTATCCTTTGTCTATTAAAACAGCTATCCAAAAAATGCTCGATCGCAATATTCGTTTAAGTCAAACTGTGATTGATTTTGCCATTAAAGAAGCTGGAGAAAGAAACTAGATGGTGAACCATCAACAAAAACTGTGAGTTTCATTTTTTACTTTAATTTAAGCTTGGGATTTTTTGTATTGATAACTGCGTTATTTATTCATCATTAAATAGTTTAGATGAAACAGCAATTTATATCATCGGCAACTAAAACTTTAACCGAGCAACAAGCAAATGGCATAAAATCCGGCTTTGATATCATTATGCGATCGCATACCCCCCAAAACTAAAACGCGATAAGCGGAGCTTAATGCCAAAGGCATATCGCACACTCCCAACACAACCAAAACGCGATAAGCGGAGCTTAATGCCAAAGGCATATCGCACACTTGCCAAAACCCACCAAAACACGATAAGCGGAGCTTTATGCCAAAGGCATATCGCACACTCCCAACACAACCAAACGCGATCGCCATCCCACAAACTCAACAAAGGCGATGATATTCCAAGCGAATCACTATCGACTTCCTGCTCGAACCTTACTTTCACCAACACCATATAGTAATTGACCATTGAAAAGTGCTTTCTTTGTTTCAGCATTTAAAACACCATTTAATGGGCCGTTATAAAGACCTCGTTCTCGCAGTCGTCTTTGCAACTCAAGAACCTCAAACAAGGTGCAATTTCATCTAATTTAAAACCATCAAGTTGAATCGCTGTGCCAATATTAAATGGGGTTCTTTCCTCATCTTGAATTAAATCGCCAGGTGTGGCAACTCCAAACAAAGCAAAATTTAGACGTTTATATTCATCTCGAAAGGAACGTTTTTGATAGCAACTTCTAATCAATGCAAAAAAATCATCCGTTGCAAAATCTCGGATACGGAGAATACTATCAATTTCATCGAGGAAAATCACAATATTCTGCTCGATATTTGGCAACAACAACGTGAAATAATTATCATACCAACGTTGTAGACGTTGTAAACGACATAATACGAGGAGCGGGAGAGTGGAGGATCGGAAGAGTAAGGGAGTTTAGAAGTAAGGAATATTTCTCAACTGCATTATCTGCTTTTCTCGATCCAATTTTCCCAAGCTCTCCCAATTCCTCGCTCTCTCGCTCCCCCACACTTCGTCCCTTCAATTGGTCAGTGTAAATTATCAAATCATAACCATTTCCTATCTCGCTTAAATCTCGTGGAGCGAATGTGCCTTTTTCTAATTGCCAAGTTTTAATAAGTGGTTGATTTTCGTCATTTGCATCTAACCCAGCACATCTTCCTTCTTTTGGTTTGAATATTTTAGTAATTAGTGAAAAAGTTATATTAGAATAAACTCCATAAGCACTAGATTTTCTCGATAAATATTGCTTAAATGTGTTTGTAATCCTCCTATAAAAATATATTTATGTACAAAATTATTTTGTAATGGTTTGAGGAGGGTCATCAGCGATCGCAAACATTTTCTTCAGAAAGTAATACCAGAGAAAAAGGGAAGATTTTCATTGGCAGGGATGAAAATCAATGCGATATTATCTTACCGATAAATGAGAAGAGTGTGTCTCGCTTGCACGTAGTAATATTTTACTATTACCAGAAAAATTGCTTTATTATAAAAAATCTAACATCTGATAGACCTCAACCAAATCCAGTAATTGTCGATGGAAAAACAATCATTTATCAACAGGCAAATATTTCTTCAGGAACGATAATTCAATTAGGTAAAATTGCTCTAAAAATTAGACAGCTTGAAACTATTAAATCCAAACAATCATATTGGCTTAGATGTCTAAATGGTCATCAAATCCGTTACGACTATATAGGAGATTTTTGTCCCCATTGTGGATTTTCTTTGCAAGGGGTGGAAACAACTTTTTTATCTGACGACAACTAATATATTTACTGTATAGTCACAATTATGGAAATAACACTAACTTGGGAAGACCCCGGTAATCAAGAACTACAAAACCATTCTTTTACTATTCCTTTAGGCATAGGTCGAGAACTTGCACGTATACCCGATACTTATGAAGACCAATCTTTATCTAAAGTGGTTTTCAAAAGTAGAGAAATTTCTAGTTTTCATGCCCTTATTTATTTTGTTAATGGTCAGTTAACTATTAAGGACATAAGTACTAATGGTACAAAGGTTAACGGTAATTTGTTACGCTTACTCTAAAGGTTTAGCACGCTAAGTACGCAAGAACCCGATCGCACAAACGCCAATTGTTCTTGATATGTTGCGTTTGCGGGGACGACGCTGCCAAATTGAGGATACCCTAAAAGTAAGTTGTTCAATTTGACTGTTTTGGCTTGATGGTGTGGCTATTTGTTGATTAAAGCTACCAAAGCTGCCCCCCAGTATCTATACCTCCCACAAAAGGCGGAAAAAACACCACCAGAAGAAAGTTCATCTATACATCCCGCTCGCTCGAAGCCACCAGCTACCAAGATGATCGCACTACCTCTACCCCTCAAAAGTTGTGTGCTTAACTTGTCACGAATCATTCCCTGGCAACCATAAGAAGATAGAATTGGCAAATATATATTAAAATTTATGAATAAAATACTTAATTAAGTCCTTATATCGATGGCAATTAAACAAGATACGCTGTGGGAGCGTTTTTTATCCCCTGTGGTTCGTTTGTTAATTGATGAAGAAGAATTACGACGTTATTCCGAAAGTGTGGATTGGGAGAAAGAGAGCGATCGCTTCCGAAGAAATGATGTGACAATTCCTCAATACTACAGTTCTCAAAATTTTCATGGAATAGAGCGCGGATACTTGAATCCTGGGGCTGCGGTAACTTACGATGCGGTTACTCAATATGCTTTACCACCAAATGAAACTTGGATTCGTCAAGCTTTAATTGATCGGGTAAAAGTCAAACCGCGACGTATTCTGGATTTGGGTTGTGGTACGGGTTCAACAACTCTCATGTTGAAGCAAGCTTTTGGGGATGCACAAGTAATTGGATTGGATTTGTCACCCTATATGTTACTCCGAGGTTTCCACAAGTCGCAAAGTGCTAATTTAAACATCGAGTGGCAACAAGGAAATGCTGAGAATACTTCTTTTCCCGATGAAACATTTGATTTAGTTACAGCTTCTTTATTGTTCCATGAAACGCCAAGCACTGCTACTCAAGCAATTTTACATGAATGTTTTCGGTTGTTGGTAGCAGGGGGACAAGTTTTGATTTTAGATGGTAATCAAAAAACTTTACGTCAGTTAGAATGGCTGAATAATATTTTTGAAGAACCTTATATCGATGAATATGCTAATAGTAGTACTGATGCAATTATGGGTGCAGCGGGATTTGCAGCAGTGCGAACAGAAGATGTATGGTTTACTAGTCAGTTAACTAGCGGTATCAAGCCGATTTCGGTAGAAGATGCATCTACTTACAGCAATGTTAAGCGGTATGTACCAACTTCCCCAGACAACACCTTGGATAATAACCAACTTTTCCCTTCCCCAGCATGATCAAGGCAGTTATATTTAATTTTAATGGCGTTATCATCAACTCGGAGTCAATTCATCAACAGTTGATCGAAGAAATTTTGCTGGAAGAAAACTTGGTACTGAAGCCAGGTGAGTATCAACAGATATGTTTGGGACGTAGCGATCGCGTTTGTTTGCGAAATTTATTAGCAAGTCGTGGACGAGTCGTTGATGATAAGTATTTGACTAAGTTACTCCAAAAGAAAGCTCAAAATTACGTTGAGCAAATAGAAAGGCTGGAAAAATTACCTTTATATTCCGGTTTAGATGATTTCATATTTAAAATACGTTCGAGTAACTTAAAGTTAGCGATAGTTAGCGGTACAATTCGTCAGGAAATTGAATTAGTCCTTGATCGCGCTGAGTTAGCAGAATACTTTAAAATTATAGTTGCAGGGGATGATCTTACTACTAGTAAACCAAAGCCCGATGGTTATTTACTTGCACTGGAACGTTTGAAGCAAGAATATCCCGAACTAAATCTGCAAGCAAACGAGTGTTTAGCGGTTGAAGATACACTCTTCGGTGTTCAAGCAGCGAAAGCAGCAGATATGAAAGTCGTGGGGGTTGCGAATACCTACCCATTTCATATGCTTCAGCGTCAAGCTAATTGGACTGTAGATTATTTAACTGAATTGGAACTCGAACGCATACAAGAAATTTATTCTCCTACACCAGTAATATCAACTACTGATGAATAGGCATCTGGTGGAAATTAATTATGCGTCATCCAGAAACCTTGTAGAGACGCGAACCCTTGCGTCTCTACATTCTTTTTCGGAGATGTCTAATGATATTTTACTCTCTTCAGGTCTTGGAGTAGTAATTTTCCATTACTCATTACCCATTACTCGGCGTTACAGAATCCGGGTATGAATTTAGATTTTGAGACGTTACACTGTAACGTCTCTACACAGGTTTCGGTTATCGATAAAATTTGATATTACCTTGCACTCACGCTCCGCTAACATACTTTTTTCAGCAACGCCGATTACTTTATTATCTTAAATTAGCAGGTGGATTTTCTGGGATTGTCCATAGATAAACCGTATGGGTACGACCATTAACTTCAACTTTTTCTACACGCTCAGGTTTCCATTCACCCATGTCAAAATCGTGAGAAACAATGCGCGTTCCAGGTTTTAATTGGTCAAATAACTGTGGTCTGAGTTTAACATTTAACGAAGGTAGTAGATATAGCGTCATCACTGTAGCATCGCTAAAATTACTTTCAAATAAATCTTGATTGAGAAAGGTAACTCTGTCAGTCACTCCGGCTTGTTGAGCATTTTTATTCGCTTCTTCAATCCGCTCCGGATTAATTTCGATACCTACAGCGCGACGAGCATCGCGTTTTTGCACTGCTGTAATGGGGATGCGTCCATCTCCACTACCCAAATCATACAGAACATCATCTTTACCAACATTAGCCATTGTTAACATCCGATCAACTACCTCATTTGGGGTAGGTACATACACCACGTCAGGAGAGCGTAAAGGTGCTGAAGGTGTGGGGGTAGAAGTTGTAGGTGCTTGGGCTTGAATAGATTCACTTTGAGCTGTAGCGTTGGTAGTTGGACTACATCCAGCGCTTACTAAACCAACACCAATGGTGAATAATGCAATAGTGCGTTTGAGAAAAATCATAGTAATATCCTAAAAATCAAGGTCTTTCTTTTGTCAATTTGAAACTTTTTGCGTCCACCACAGCAAAGGTAATCCTAGTAGCAACACAACAACACCCAGTAAACCACCCCACCCGGTGTAGGCTAAACTCGCTTGCAGCATATACAAGCAAATTGCACAAAATGCTAGGGGAGTCAAAGGATAAAATGGTACTTTGAATGAACGATTAATATTTGGCTCGCGTCTTCGCAACACAAATAATGAGATACCACTCAATAGAAAGAAAAACCAGAATGCTGGAGCCGTATAATCCACCATGGTTTCAAAGCCTCGACGAGCAAAAGTTCCCACCATTACAAGTAAAAGAGCAATGGCACCTTGTACTATCAAAGCATTTGTTGGGGTATGTTCGCGACCGCGCCCTAGAAAAGAAAAAGCTGAAAAATCACGACCTAGGGCATAATTTGTCCGCGCTCCTGTTAAAATAGTGGCATTTAAAGAGCAAACTGTGGCGATCGCAACCAAAACGCTGGTCAATGCAGCCCCCGCTTCTCCCATGTTTAACCGCATCAAATCTGCGATGACTGCTTGAGATGCAGCCATTTGGGTTAATCCTAGCCCCCGAATCAATGCTAAGTTGACGAGCAAATACAGCGCCGTGATAATACCAATACTCCAAACTAACGCTCTGACAATGTTTCGCTTACCATCGCGAACTTCTGCTGAAATATATGCTGCTTCGTTCCAACCACCGTAACTGAGCAATACAAATACCATCATCAAACCTAGATTACTTGAAGTGGTATTAGTTGCTTGATCCAGCGGTAAAGCTGATGTTCCTTGAGATGAAACTCCTAGTAACCCAATGGCACAAACAACTATTAATCCTAGAACTTGAGCAATTGCCAGCAAATTTTGCGTCTGCTTACCTTGCCGAACACCAAGCAGATTTAATCCAGTTAACAGTACAATTGCGATCGTAGCATAAATCGAAGGAGAATAAATTCCCAATTGCCATAGTTGCGAAGCATAATCTCCAAACACAAAGGCTAAGAGCGCAATCGAGCCAGTTTGAATCACGCTCATACGAGTCCATGCGAACAAAAATCCAATTGAACTACCCAATGCTCGTCTAAGATAGTAATAAGTGCCACCAGGATGAGGATAAGTGGTTGCGAGTTCGGCATAGCACAATGCACCAATTAAAGAAATCACTCCACCAAATCCCCAAGTAAGCAGGGCAAATCCTACATTACCAGCGTTTGCAGCTACTACTGACGGAGTTTGAAAAATACTAGCACCAACTACTACTCCCACAATTATCGCAATCGTATCCACCAGGGACAAAGTAGGTTTAAGCTCTACTATCGGACGCGCAGCTAATTTCAAGAGGTTTCTCCTATACAACTGTTATCGTAATCATCTTATTCTAAAGATAAAAGACAATATTTTATTTTTAGAAGGTCAATTAAATTGATGCTCTTAGCAATCATCATAATTTTTGAATCTGATTTTCAATTATTCACTAAATTATGAGTTAATTGAATTAAATAAACCGATTATCCTCAGCTTAAATTGCTTGTTAATGCTGTAGGTTGACGCTATTAAAATCTTCATTTAAAGCAAAAACAAGGATTATCATAATTACAAAATTTTCATCCTTAAGTTTAGTTTACTGAAAGAAAATTACATCCAAATAAAATTAACAATTAAATACTTAATTTCAATTTTATTCTTTGTAATTTGTAATCACAACAAGAATAAAACTATATGTTTCAAAAAAAAATCTATCTAAAGTTTTAGATTTTAAATTTAATTTAAAGATAAAATTATTGATTCTACAAATAAATCTATCTTAAGTACTACTTTTAGATATTCATAGCATCAAAGAAAAAATTATGCTTAAAAAGATTTATCAAGACTTATATCATAAGTCAAGCAATCCCAAAACCTGACGAAAAAGCACAAATAAAACTAGCTGAAGTTCTCGTCAAGTCTCCGCTATTTTAGTATCTCAATCAAATGTGACAAGAAAGTGACGAACAGAGACGATTATTTATCCTGATAATTAATTGTGATTTGAAACAGTTAGAAGTTTCACTTTTTACGCTCTACACGGACAGCGTAATCTTCCGGCACAATCGGAGAACCCTGCATTTTCGCATAAACCTTTGTAAATTCTGCGCCTAAAAATAAAATGTGAGCCGCATAATAAATCCATGTAATGATAATGATGAAAGAACCTGCAACACCGTAAGCAGAACCAATATCAATTTGACTGAGAAATAACCCGAATAAAAACTGTCCAATCATAAATAAAATTGAAGTAATTGCTGCACCCACAAGAGTAGAGCGCCATGCAACTTGAGCATCTGGTAAAATTGTGTAAATTGCGGCAAATAGTAGGGTGAGAATACCAAAAGAGAGCAGAAAGCTGAGAAATTGCCATAGATAACTTAAACCTGGTAATAAACCACTTAAATAATTAACTATTACTACTAAAGTGTTGCTGATTATATAGGAAACAAATAGTAAAAAAGCCATGACTAGCACCATTGCAAAACTCAGAATGCGTTTACGAATAAAGTGAAAAATCTGCCGTTTAGGTTCTGGTTTTACTTCCCAAATTTTATCCAGTGCGTATTGAATTTGTGCAAAAACTCCTGATGCTCCAAAAGCAAAAAAACCAAAATTGAAAATCAGTCTAAATACACCTCCACGGGTATCTTCTCTCATATTGGTAATTGCAGTAGCAAGCAATTGCGCTCCTTGTTGACCAACGATTTCTTGCAATTGCTCAATAGTCTGTTGTTTGGCTGTTGCTTCACCATAAATTGCACCCAGAATGGTGATGACAATTACCATCAAAGGTGCGAGAGAAAATACTGTGTAATAAGCCAAAGATGATGCTAATAGAGATACTTCGTTAAATTGCCACTCCGCAAATGTTTCTTTTAAAACTCTCCAAATTCTTCTTAAACTCATCATATTAATAACTAATTCTCGTTACCACTTTCAACTTGGTAAGGAGGTTTATAATATTAAAAATAATCACTATTTGGCTGCCAGGCTAGTTATATTTGTAAAACTGCTCTTGTCAAATTCAAAACCTGGTACAAAATAGGCTGTCACTAATAGTGATATAGCCGAAAGTAACCAAGTGAGTAAAAAGTTTACTATCCACATTCTAAAAATATTTTGGTTAAGGTTTGATAGCAGGTTTGATTTAGAGCTTTTTTTACTATTACCAAAAAATGTGAACAGAAAGTGACTTGAGGCTACTGGTAAGTTTCATTAGTTCTAATACGTTAAAAATTGCTTTAAGCACAAGTCCTATGAATAGGACTAAAAAAATCAAAATTTGTAGTGCGTTGGCGTAGCCTGCCCCGAAGGGGCATACGTCCCGCTCGCTAATAGGGAGCTAAAAGGAAAGCGCTATGACGCTACCGTGTCCCCTGAGCTAGAAGGAAAGCGCTATGACGCTACCGTGTCTAGTGAGCTAGAAGTATGTCCTTGCGGAGACGCTGCGGCTATTTGAGAGGTAAAACAATTTGAAAAGTTGATCCTTTATCGACTATACTTTTGACGTTAACATAACCACCATGTGCAGAAACGACTTGTTGAACAATCGATAATCCTAAGCCATATCCACCAGTTTTGGAAGTTCGTTTTTTATCCACTCGATAAAATCGCTCAAAAATATGGGGTAAATCAGTTTCAGGAATACCAATACCATTATCTGTAACTTCAATTACAGCCCAATTTGACTGAGTGAACAACAGCATTTGAACTTGACCACCGGGGGCAGTATATTTACAGGCATTTTCAAGTAAATTTACTACTGCTTGACGCAATAAATCAGCATCACCCAACACAGACACCTTTGCACTTGGCAAAGTATAAGTTAGATTAAGATGTTTTGCAGCTTGTTGTGTTGCGTATTCATCTGCTATTTGTAATAACTGAGTTTTTAAGTCAACTTCTTGCAACAATTGCGGAGATAATCGATCTGCATGACGGGCTAAAAGCAGTAGATTACTCACCAGAATATTCATTGATTTAGCAACATTGAAAATCTTCTCGAAGCGCTGACGCTGTACCTCAATGTCTTTAGATTTAGATAGTAAGCCATACTGGGAATTGCTAATAATCGCTGATAAAGGCGATCGCAATTCATGGGAAGCATTAGATGTGAAGCGTTGTAGCTGGTGGTAGTTATTTTGAATTGGTTGCATTGCGATTCCCCCCAAACACCAACCAGCAAGACCGATAACTGCCAAAGTTACTGGTACAGTGAAAATTAAAACTAATCTTAACTGAGTCAGATTCGTTTGTACAGATGCTAGGGGCATTGCAACTTGCAGATAACCGATTAGTAAATTATCTTGGTATACGGGCAGCGTTAACTGACGGAGCCAAGTAACATTGGACTCTTCTTTTGAAGAATAAAACCTAGTCTTGATAGTATGAAAACCAGGGATTATCTTCCACTGCGTCTGTGGAATTGTACCGAAAAACTGCACCAGTTCTCCTGTGGTATCATACCAACGTGCATATACGACTTCGCTACCCAAAGGTGGAACTTTACTGCCGATAAGCGGTACATTTTCTAAGTCTAATTGTTTTTCACTCTGATTGTACCTTGCGTTTACCGTGATGATTCGAGATTTTTTGTGAAGTAAACGATCTTGATTGTGTAGCTGGTTTAAAACTGCTTGATAATAAAGTACCCCGGCAAAAACAACCAAAATGCTTCCCATTGTCAGGGTAAACCATAAAGCTAAATTGCTGCGGCTACGATGAAACATGAAATTTAGTATGTTTGTATTTAGAGGGTGTTTATTAAATAAATCTATGGAAACACTTTCTGGTGAATAAGGATTTATTTCTCTTGCAATCGCGTCTGGGTCTATTACTGGTAAGTTAGACTTATTAAAAGTTCTTCTTGTCAAAGTACTTTTACCAGAACCATTAGAACCAGCAATAATTATTAAAATAGGTTTTAAAATCATCACTATTTATGCATTTTTATATTTAAAAATATCTCAATAAAGTGATGAGTTAAGATTTAATTTTGCGGATAATGACTGGTTGGTCATTTACCATTTTATATTCATATTTAGTACCATCAGATTTTTCCATGATAGGAATTTCCCCTTCCATATAAAAAATATCTAAACCATGTTGTTTGTGTTCGGCAATTTCTTCTCTTACTCCTGCTTGTGCATTTTCTGTAAGTTTGTTCGCCCAATCTAAGAATTCTTTACTATCCATACCTTATGTCTTATCTCAAGAACAATTCAAATCTTAATTGATTATAATACTGGAAAATTACGCTGTGTTTTATCCTTGTCACGGTTTAACTGGCGTTGCTGATTTAATGTATGAACGGGTGGTGGAGCGTACATTTGCATGGCTGGCTGGCTGGCTGGCTGGCTGGGTCGTTATCGTCGTTTAAGTAAGGATTACGAATATCTTCCTAAAACTAGCGAAACAATCATATATGCTGCTATGACCCATCTAATGTTAAGTCGCTTAGTCCGAAAAAATCGTTTTTCCACTGCTTAAGATTTATTTAATAAACACCCTCTTAGAGTTGCTAGCCCTATGTCCTTTTCTCAATTATTGCAAAAACTCCACTCTTCCAAGTTAGAATATTTATTACCATTACCCCTGCTGCTAATCGCTTTTGGATTTGGTGGTGAATCTTTAACAAATCTAATATTAAGTCGTTCCTACACTACAGTAGATAAACTTCAAGCTGATACATACACAGTCATGGTTAATTTTGCAGCTAATGTGTTAATTACGGAAGCTGAAATAGATCGAGAACAGGAGTTTACCACAGTTGAACTTTACACGACAAACTCTATACTTAAAAAGTTAACATTCAAAGTTCCAGCTACAGAATTAACCAAGGTAAACGCCATAATTGCTCAGGAATTAGGACTATCTAGTAAAATAGAAACACTGCAACCTAATACACAAATCCAAGTGAATCCTCAAGTTAAAGTATTAGGAATTTTAGCTGAAATCGAAAAAAAGCGCGGTTTGACAAAAATTACAGTTAATACTGCTAACTCCGCACTTCAAGAGCTAGAATTCGAGTTGCCAGTTACAGAATTAAACTCTGTAAAAGCGATGATGATTCAAGAACTCGGATTGTCTCGTGAAAATGTCAGAATGTTAGTCAGCTATCGAATCAAAAATTAAAATATTTGAGAATTTTAAATTATTTATTTTAAATTATTTATTTTAAATTATCTGGTGCTTTAAAACTATAACCCATACCGTAAACAGTTTTAATCCAATCCGCTACACCAACTAACTGTAAGCGATTTCGCAATTTGCGTACCAGTACAGTTAATGCATTACTTTCGGGTTCTGTACCCCACTCCCATAGCGCTTCTTCAATTTGTTCGCGAGTTAATACCTGATTGCGATGACGCATGAAATACTCTAACAATTGAGTTTCCCGTGGAGATAATTCCACACTTACCCCATTGCGTTCAACAGTTAAATTATTTAGATGTAGTTGTAAATCTGCAACAGTCAAAACATCTCCAATCCATTGAGGAGAACGTCTTCCTAAAGCACGTACCCGCGCTAAAAGTTCCACTAAATCCGCAGGTTTGACAAGATAGTCATCTGCTCCTGCATCTAAACCGGCGACTTTATCTTGTGTAGTATCCTTTGCACTTAGCATTAGCACTGGTGCAGATTTACCAATAAGTCTATATTGATGACAAAGACTTAAACCGCTGATTGTCGGTAACATCCAGTCTAAAATTAATAAGTCATACTCTTTTTTAGATAATAACCATTGGGCAACCTCTCCGTCATCAACTCCATCGACAATATATCCAGCTTCCGATAGCACACCTTGTAATGGTTCTAATTGTTCCGGATCGTCTTCTACTAGTAATATTCGCATACAGTTTGTTTGTAACCGACACAATTAGAATTGTCAGCCTCCTTGCTTATAATAAAGAGTTCAAACTAACTTATCTTCTTTCACTAGTCGTATTTAGATGTTGGGATTGTTCACACAAAAGAAATATGATTTTTCTACCAATAGGTAGTTTTTAATTTATAAAAATTGTAAATCTAGACATCAAATTTGGTAAGAAAATGGATTATTTTTTAATACCTAATTATACATAAAATTATAAAGATTGTATTTTTTATAACTTATTAATAAGTAAAAATACAAAATAATTTGATGATTGCGAAAACTGTGTAGAGACGTAGCATTGCTACGTCTTAAACAATATGAAATCATCACCTCATATTTTTATTCACCAATGCCTAAGAAACAATAGCAGCATCACTTTTATCTGGTTGTGGAAGAACTTGACAAGAACGGTACATACTTCCACAGGAATAGATTAAACTCGCTACTAACCCAGTCCAACCTGTTTGATGATTAGCTCCCAATCCAGCACCATTATCGCCGTTAAAATACTCATAAAACAAAATCAAATCACGCCAGTGGGGATTACTTTGAAACAAAGAATTACCACCGTGAACAGGACGATATCCAGCTTCTGAACGCAAAAAGATACTCATCAATCTGTGAGATAATTCGGTTGCTACTGCTTTTAAGGTAATAAATTCACCAGAACCAGTAGGATATTCAACTTTAAAATCATCTCCCAAATATTGATGGAATTTTTCCAAAGATTCAATAATTAAATAATTCATCGGGAACCAAATTGGACCACGCCAATTAGAATTTCCACCAAACATCCCACTAGTGGATTCTGCGGGTTCATAATTAACAGAATGCTGTTGTCCATCAACTTCAAAAATGTAGGGATGTTCAGCATGAAATCTGGAAACAGAACGGATACCACAAGGACTTAAAAACTCAGTTTCATCTAGCATTTTTTGCAGAATTAATTTGAGTTTTTCCGGGCTAACAATGGCGAGTAATCTTCTAGATCCACTTCCTGTAGTTTCTAAAGAAGCAATATTTTCTTGCAAATGAGGACGGTTTTTAATAAACCATTCAAAGCGTTTTCTAAAACCAGGAAAAGCTTGTAAAATATTTGCTTCCAAAGTTTCTACTGCAAATAAAGGAACTAAACCTACCATGGAACGAACTTTGAGATGATGGCGTTCATTGTGAGGGGAATGCAGTACATCATAGAAAAATTTGTCAGTATCATCCCATAAGTGAATATTGGTTTCACCAATGTGATTCATGGCATCGGCAATATACAGAAAATGTTCAAAAAATTTGCTCGCAATATCTTCGTAAACAGAATTAGTCTTAGCAAGTTCTAGAGCAATTACTAACATATTCAAGCAATACATTCCCATCCAGCTTGTACCATCAGATTGCTCTAAATAACCACCTGTAGGTAATTCGGAACTGCGGTCAAAAATACCGATGTTATCTAAACCTAAAAATCCTCCTTGAAAGACATTATTTCCATCATTATCTTTACGGTTAACCCACCATGTAAAATTGAGCAATAATTTTTGAAATACCCGCTCTAAAAAATCTGTATCACCGCGATCGCAAAACACAACCGTTGATGATTATCGGAAATGCCAGCAATCCCATCTTCTCCCCAACGATAAGCACGAGAGCGAGCGTGTTCGTGAGGAAAATAATCCCAAGCACTACCATCCGAACTATAATCTTCTCGCACCGTTCCCCATTGGCGATCGCTCAAGTAAGATCCCCATCTATGCCAATATGCTTGACGATTGCGGTTTTCTTCCAGCCTTTTTTCTTCTGCCGTCATGTTTTTACTTCCTTAGATCACATCACAGTTAAGCTAAAACACACTTAATTTGCAATATTCAAGTTGGGTGGCAAGATAACTTGGTCAATTATATGAATAACTCCGTTACTAGCTTGAATATCTGGCTGAGTAACGGTGGCTTCATTAACTCGAACTTGCTTACTAGCTTGATCAACCTGTACATTGACTGGATTATTAGCAAGAGTCTGCACCTCTCCCGACTGAATTTGATTTGCTCTTAAGTTACCTGGAACCACATGATAAGTCAAAACCTGTCTGAGAGCGTCGCGGTTTTCTGGTTGAAGCAGTCGCTGTCGAGTTGCCTCGGGAATAGCTGCAAAGGCTTGGTCTGAGGGTGCAAATAAGGTGTAAGGTCCATCATCATCTAAGGTGTCTTCTAAATCTGCTTCATCAATCAAATTTGCCAGTGTCTTTAACGAAGGATTATCTTCTACAATGTCCGCAATGTCGTCATCCACAGTTGCACCAGGGGTTACAGGAGGAGTTGTGGGAGTAGTTGCCAGATCAGGTGTATTTACATCTGTTCCAGCAGGTGGAGTTATTGTAGTGTCTTGAGCAGTATTGTTTGGCGCACAGGCTGCAAAAACTGGTAGTAGTAAAATACCTGTAGCAAAGCTGGCAAATTTTTTAATTTTCATCTTTTCATCCTCAGCTAAATTTCTGTTTCAACCAAATAAGCAGCATAAAGCTTATTTAAAAGTTGTAACCAATACCTAACATTAGTCCGACTTCTGTATCATCGATAAAACCAATGTTGACACCGGCATTCGCGGTAAATTGAGGTGAGAGAGGAACATCCACACCACCACTGATCAGAAAACCAACGGTACTATCTTGACCAGTAGAAATTGCAGCTCCTGCACCAATATATGGAGCAACATTTATTTGTTGAACTCCTGTATCTGTGACGGATTCCACAGGAAAATCAAGAGTTAAAGGAATCAGAAAAAGTGCATCATCACCTATTAAAGCACTGGGTCGTACAGAAAAGTTATTGGTCAAACCAATTTTACTGTTCACAGCAAAAGAACCTTCGCTCAATGTGGTATTCCCACCTAATCCAATATTGCCACCAACCCCAATGTAGCTAGAACCACCACGGGTTTGTCTACCAGGTGAGAGAGTTGGTGCTGGTGTCTCGATTTGTTCTGGGAATGGTTCAGGTGTTTGTTGAGGTAATTGATTTGGTGTTTGGGTGGGGTATGGTGTTTGTTGAGGTAATTGATTTGGTGTTTGGGTGGGGTATGGTGTTTGTTGAGGTAATTGATTTGGTGTTTGGGTGGGGTATGGTGTTTGTGCTTGCAAGTCATTAGCATTCTGACTGATTTTAGTACCTGAAATAGGCACTGGTGTCATAGTTTTAGTTTGCACTGCCGAGGTATCTTTGGGGATATTTTGTATCTCAGAGGCATTTGCTTGAAGATTGCCAAAACTAAGAATACCAGTTGTGATACCTAAGACAGAAATAATGTTTTTGAGATGAGAAGTTTTCATGACTAATTATTGTGAATGGTAAGTGAAAAACAGAAAATCAGCAAAACTTTTGTTGAAGATATTTATAAATAATCTTTGATATACCTTCTAGCTCAATCAAGTAACAAGGAAAATGATTCTACAAAACTGCTGATTAACTGCTTTTTTTATATTGAACAATAAATGTGAATAAAAAGTGACAGTAATTTGTTACCAGTGTTTTGAACCAAAATTCCATGACAAAATATCAGCTTTTATTTGTTTTAGCTAATCTAATATAAATATAGTCTTTTGATTTTTAAAAAACCTCTTACAAATAGAATATATTCGCAAAACAAAAATCTAACTTAAGTACTATGCTAAAAGTTATATTGTGCAAAATAAAATGAGATAAAATTTTATTCTTAAAGTTCTATTCTTGGATTTTCACAACTTAAACTAAGTGTCTATGTTGTAATTCAATACAAATTAAAATTTTATTTAGTTTATTTAAATAAAAATTATTTCAACCAAAGCAATATTATTCAAACCTCAGACAGATGTAAAAAAAACTAATTATAGGTGAAGCTGAATGTGAACTCAACTCTTTTGAGTTAGTTCAGAATATTAATACAATCTCAAGTATATAGAATAATTTTTGAGGAAAGATACAATGCGTTACCTGCTAATTTTTGCAATGTTAATTTGTGTCATACTATCCGGTTGTGAGTTCTTTACTCCTCAGACTAGCGATGCACTTTCCCAGACACAGCAATTGAAAGAACTTGAAAAGCAAACCCAGCAAATTGAAAAACAAACAGAGGCACTCGAAAGATTAGCAAAATCAACCGAAAAAATTGCTAATCCTCGAAAATAATTTTAACAGATCGCAGAAGTCGGGTTGCTCAAAGAAATCCGACTTCTTAGTCTACAGAAAGAATTTGACGAATCTGGTTAGCTTCTTCTAAGGTTTTTCCAACTCCAGAATAACTAATATTTTTAACATAATTAATTTTGATTTCTTCTAACATATCGATAAGTAAAGATTGAAATTCTTCAACGTTATGCTTTTTTTGTAACTCAATCTCTAAAATATCACGAAAGCTGCTAATTATATTAGAAGTAAGGTTTGCTGCAACTGGATCTGACATTGATTTAATTAGGTTGTTAGAAGCAGATTGAGATAAGTCGCGAGCCAAGTTTTCTATTAATTGATTAGGTAAGTTATTTAAACCGGGTATGTTTTGTATTTGTTGGTAAATCGGAGATTCGTTGAGAGTTTTTACGATACCATGATGCATCAAGGCTTCTATCCCAGGCTGGATTTGAGGTAAAACATCATAAATACTAACGTTAACTAAGCGAGTCGCTATAGCTTTTACCTCGTTTATTTGATTAACTTGCACATAGGGTTTACGAGTTTCAGGATGAAATAACCACTGTGCTAAATCACCTTGACGAATCGCATCTTGCATTTGATCAATCATTTGAATACCTACCATTTCAGTGATTTCCTCAGCAAAACTTACTGCAAAATCATGATTAAGTTGCGATCGCAAAGGCTCAAGATTAATTAAATTGCTTTGATAAAGACGAATCGTGACTGGAATGACTCGTAACCAACGCCATTGGGGAAGTAATAAAAATAAATCATACCACCGTCTTAGCATCGCTTCTAACCAGTTTAACGAAGGATTGCGACGACCGATATAATAAGTACGTGCTAAAAATTCTAGGGCAAAAATAATTACAAAAGGTAAATCAATCAGCCAAAAGCGATTAATAAATTTGCCAAATCTATCGATATCGCGGTAGTAGTTACTATTAATTAAAGGTCTAACTTGAGAATTAAAAAAATTGATTTCTGATTGCCAACCCATCTCAGACAAATAAGTTGGACTCCAAAAAACATTAAAGGCATCTCTCCCAGATTGTTGATTTGTACGCAAGCGGATTTTATTTTTAATTTTTGCTAAAGTACCGCTTTTATTGGCTACATCAAACGGATTGTCTTGAATTATTTGATTACTGAATAATTGTAGTTCATCGAGTAAACTTTCTGCTTGCGGTGATTGTAAACCAGTTTGTGAAATTTGTTCTTCTAATTCTCTAACTTTATCAAGGTAATTTTGCGTTTCTGGGTGGGGTTCAATCCCCTTAATTGGGTCATAAATTTGAGTGAGATGAGGTAATACTTGAAGATAGAAATCACGGTAATGTATATAAGTTAAATCAAAGAAAACTAGACATAAGTTTATTACTGCTAAGATGGCAATCAATTTTTCAAACCAGCGGTTACGAACAACAGGATATTTTCTGATATTTTTTTTTGATGTCATGATTAAATGTTAAAAAAATTAAAAAACTTGTTTATTCTACTTCAAAACAAATTAATCTTAAATGACTAGGATTTGAGATTAACTCTTTTGCTAATAATAAACCAGCTATAGTCCAGAGTTGATATTTTCTGGCTTTTTTATTAGTTATATATAACAATCCTGAAGGGAGCATCCCCGCAGGTGTAAATTTATTTTTTCGTAGTGCGTTGGCGCAGCCTGCCCGAAGGGCTTCCCGGAAAGCTCGCTAACAAGCACTAGGGAGCGAGACGCTCCCACTACAAATTTTATTTTTGCCTGCATTGGGATGCTCCCATCCTAAATGATTTGTGAAATTTTAAGTAGTGCGTTACATTTTTATCACCATGATTTTTTACAATTGATTGAGGATTGCTATATAGTCCATTTTAATGGACTTCTGCTATTAGACAGGGACTTACAGTCCCTGGCGGATATGAATCTAGTCGAATAATCTGTAATTATTATTACTTGTGTTTTATCAGGTGCAAGATGTGAATTAACACACTACGAATTTATTACACTGCACAATTAACGAACAGATGAAATTCTACCTGGTGTATTTGGTTCTTCTGGAGCCGGACGGTATTGCAACCAGGCAAATAAACCAGCAGTACCGAGAAAAATAAAAGTGATAGTGGCTACCAATTGAAGCATGATACTGTAACGCATAACAATGTATTTAGTGATTTTATTTGAGTTGTCAAAACTTTCTATTTATAATTATCATTTGTTGAATAGTAGAGAACGAAACGCTCCCACTATCAATGAATTATCTATCATAATTAATGTGGTGGAATTCTACTTATTGTGAATGTTTCACCTGAAAATTTGCCCACATCACAAAACCATAAATTTGGCAGTCTAAATTTTTTAACCACTCAAGGATTTCATGATTGCTATTGTGTAACAAAGTATAGTCTCTTTCATCTTTGACTAAGGTTAAACCTGTTTGGGGATTTTTAATTTTCGTTCCTATATTTCGACTAAAACGTTGATCTAATAATTCCAGCAATTGTGTTACTTTGCTTTGCGCTACTACTAAACTTAATAACCTGTAATTTTGTTGTTGAATTATCTGCTCAAGTTCAACGATATTACTAAATTTTCGCCGACCGAGAGTACCTTGAGTTGGTATAAATAGTGCAGTAGCGCCATTTTTCAAGTCCTGCTGATTGAGTGCAAAATAATTCCAATCACCGTAAGCATACTGAATTAATTCACCGTTACCACTGGGTAAAACTAACCTAGAATGCCAGCCATAGTCTGCTACATAGATGGTGAGTGCCTCGGCAGGGTCAGCAGGAGGTACAATGATTGCAGGAGATAATATCCAGATAAACAAAATACAAACAATTACTAGGAAAGTAAGTTTAGCAATGCGGTATAAACTCATAGATAATAGGGAATCTAATTAATTAAGGTGAGTTCGATGTCCTAGGGTTAGAAGTCGGGTTTTTACCAGAATTGTCTGTGACTACGGATATTTATCCTAAAAATCCGACTTATGCGATCGCAAAGTAAAACAACTCTTAACTCCTAACTCAAAACTCCTAACTGTTCCCTGTCTTAATTAAATTAATCAAACAAGGTTGTAGTGTTCCATATGGATATGAGTCACAGGTACTTCCAAATCATGTAAAGCTCTTTCCACTTGATCCATCATTTTCGGTACAGCACAAATAAAGTAATTTCGACTTCCACGCCGCTTAGGTATGTAGCGTTCGAGCAGTTCTTTATCAACATATCCAGTTTCTCCTGACCAATCTTCTGAAGCTTCTCTAAGAACGTGGATTACTGTCAAATCTAATTTGTCTTTTAAGGCTTCTATTTCTTCTCGGTAAGTTATATCTTCCCAAGTTTTACTAGCATAAATTAATAGTATGGGACGGTCATCTTGACGTTCTGCTAAAGTTAGCAGCATACTCATCATGGGTGTGATGCCGATACCTCCGGCAATAAACACAAATCCGGCTGTATTTTCATAGCGGTCTGTGGTAAAAACTCCATAGGGTCCATCAAGAAAAGCTTTAGTACCAGGTTTAACATCTTTGATTGTTGTGGTAAAGTCTCCTAAAGCCTTAATGCCAAATTCAATGCGATCGGGATGTTCTGCACTCGAAGCTAAAGAAAATGGATGCTCCCGCATTCTAAAGGGGGAGATTTCCAGAGTCAACCAAGCAAATTGACCGGGTTGAAAGTGAAGTCCTTCGTGTCCCCTCGGACGTAAAACCAAATTCCAAACATCACCTCGTTGAGGAATTGCAGCTTCTACCAAGTAAGGTTTTTTCTGCATAAAATAGGGTTTGACCAAGCGGACGTAAATTAATAACCATAAAGCAGCTATTGCAATACCAGTCCAAATAACTGCTTTCCAAAACAACCCTAGATAATTACCCACACCCAAAACGTGTCCTAAACCAAATCCAATGATAATCACTGCTAAAATACCATGAGCTATACGCCAAGGTTCGTAGGGAATATTCAACTTTTTGCGCCAAATGGAGGTAATAATAATTGCAATCAAGGCTAAAGTCGCTATTACAGCCATTCTTGCTCGCCAGGGAGCTTGAATAAAATTTAATAGTTGCAGTGTTTCTGGGTTATCGATAAATACAATAATTGGGTGAACCAAGATGAAAAAGAATGCAACTATTGAGGTATAGCGGTGAAATTGAAGAATTAGGTCAACACCGTATGAAGCTTCAACGCGGTTGATGCGAGCAGTTAAGGCAAATTGCATTGCCATCATCGCTAAACCAATAAAACCCAAAGCAGCGGAAAATTCTAACCACACACTACGTACATCACTTGGTGTGGGTGGGTATAAAAGTAGTATTAACAAGGGTAACAAGATAATCACAAGATATGCACCTATCCAAGATGCTCCGATGATTACGGGATTTTTCATCAATAAACTTCTCATCGATGTATATCTCCTAACCTTGTTGTGATACGACTTGCGCTCGTCTGTTAATTTCTGACCAATTCACCACATTCCACCAGTTGTCTAAATATTCAGCGCGGCGGTTCTGATATCTGAGATAATATGCGTGTTCCCACACATCATTACCCATGATTGGATACAAACCGTCTAGGATTGGGCTATCTTGATTGGGTGTATTAACAATCTGGAGTTGATTTTGAGCGTTACGTACTAACCAAACCCATCCACTACCAAATCTGTCTCCACCTGCTTCGTTAAATTGTTTTTTAAAATTATCAAAACTACCAAAGGTTTGATTTATTTGTTGAGCTATTTGTCCTGTAGGTTCTCCACCACCGTTAGGACTCATAATTTGCCAGAAAATTGTATGATTAAGATGACCACCGCCGTTGTTGCGTACTGTTGCGCGAATATCTTCTGGAATACTATCTAAATCACGCAGCATTGCTTCTACGCTTCTATTTTTCAGTTCAGGATGTTTTTGCAATGCTTCGTTGAGGTTGTTGACGTATGCAGCATGGTGTTTATCATGATGCAGTTCCATTGTTTGGGCATCAATGGCTTTTTCTAATGCGTTGTAAGCATAAGGTAATTTTGGTAATTGTGCGGGAGAAGCACTCAGCTCTCGATCAGGATATGCTACAGGAAGAACCTGGGTAGTAGCAGTTTCATCGGTTGCGGGTGTTGCTATAGGACTTGGTGATTGGGTGATTGTCTCTCCTTGACAAGCAAATAATAGAAAAATTAAACAAAATCCTGTGAGAAAAAAAACAAATTTTTGTCGCCAAATTTTCACTGTCATAATTTTTATTGGATTCAACACTTTATACTTGATCTTGATGAATAAAAATAGTGATTATTCTATTTTTATTACACTATTTTCCCATAAACTATGCTTTTATAAGCAATCACTCCTCCAGCTTATTTTTCGTGAAAAATTTATAATTCCCATATTAAATTAATGGCGTTATCAGGAATGAAAGAATAGAATTAACAATTGCCAAAGCAATCGAACCAATTGTAGAACTCCAAAAGCCATATCTTAAACGAAAACCAGGAACTATAGCCGCTGATATCCCAAAGATGATTGAATTGAGAACAAAAAAGAATAAACCCAAACTGAGAATA
This sequence comes from Plectonema cf. radiosum LEGE 06105, assembly GCF_015207665.1. Lineage (GTDB taxonomy): Bacteria > Cyanobacteriota > Cyanobacteriia > Cyanobacteriales > Nostocaceae > Rivularia > Rivularia radiosa_A. The sequence continues at coordinate 13,749 of NZ_JADEWL010000009.1, read as the reverse complement.
ATGAATGGCAAAGTGAAAAAGGTTAAAACGGGAAGCAAAAGCGCATTCAAGATTCCAAAAACTGCCGCAGTAATTAACGCTTTACCAAAACTGTCTATTTCTACTCCTATCGGTAGTTTAGAAATAATTATAAAGCTGATAGCTGTTATTAACCAAGTCAGAATCAACCCAAGCATCAGAAAAACTCCTTATCAGTAAATCAATTTTAGATTTTAGATTTTGGATTTTGGATTTTCCCCATAAATAATTTAAAATTTAGGAATCTTTCAAGTCAAAGGATTTATATTTATGTCTATGCACTGCGAAGGCTGCGTACATATTATTCCATAGTTAAAACTCAAGGGCTTGAAACCGTTGATAATTTAATCCAAAATCCTTTGCTCCAAAATCTCAAAATTTTTTCGGTAACATTTCGATTTTCGTCGAGCAGACCGATGTTTTTAGTATTGATGACAAATGTGAATAAAAAGTGACTATACCAACATAAATACTTGGCGATCGCAATTCATGCCGATACAAACCTAGCTTTTGTAGGTTCACTTGATAAGTTGTTACGCATTTAATTTATATAATACTAGCGAGCAAGATGTAAGCCCTCCGGGCAGGCTGCGCCAACGCACTACAATATTTTCACGTTTATGTCCTACGGACACGCTGCGCTAACGCTATATACAATTTAGCTGCACATCAGCTTAGTCTAACGTCAGTACCGCTTCGCAAAAGTTGGGGTAAGAAGTCGGGTTTTTTAAGGATTTTCTGATGTACCCATAGAAGATTGTAAAAACCCGACTTCTATGATTCAAAATCAGGCTAAAATCTTTTCCTCACAAGTTACTCACATTTGCGTTCTACTTTATATATTGAACTTGCCAATAATCAGATTTATAATTTGATTAATATAGATAGTTTTATATTTATCAAGCATCACCTTTAACCTATAAATTTCACAAGTAATAAGTAGTAAGTTATATGTTATATGTAGTACCTCTCCCTAAAAGGTAGAGGATTCAAATCAAGTAATAAGTAGTAAGTTATATGTTATATGTAAGAAGTTCACTTTTTACTTTTTACTTTTTACTTCTTACTTAAGCCCGAAGGGCTTCGGTAAAACTACTTTTATTATTTAAAGTTATTTTTTGATAATTATAAATACTTGAAAAATATTTTAAAACAACAACACCCAAGCATCTACTAGCTCAGTGATTTCCTCCTGTTTGTTATTTTTACAGGGACGTATAATAGTGCAATATTTACGTTGCCCCCTGACTCTCATAACGAGGAATTATAAGCATTCGAGTTGGGTGTTGTTGTTAGTTGACGAGACAGATTGTTAAACAGCTTTCTTACCTCTTCACTTCAATTTAACCTTTATTTACCAAGCTATTCTATCTGCCAGGGAAGCTTTTATTAGCTTCATTTTTAATATAGCAATTATTGGATAGAGATAAATAATTTTGAAACGAATCTTTACTTTTACAGAACTTATGTAGAAACCAATGAAAATAGCGCGAAAAAACACCAAAATAATTCATGGATAGGTTTTTCAGAGCGGTTGATAGACTCTAGAAGTCGGGTTTCTAAAAGAAACCCGACTTCTCTTCCCAACGAATACTCTCATTGTAGACTATCCGATTAATTGAGCGACTCGAATTGCGGATGCGATCGCACCTTCATGTAAGCCATCTCCTAGGTAAGCACCTGCATGATAAGTATGGTTTTCCCCGTTGGTATCAATCACTTCGTCTCGGTATCGAAAAGATTCGACGGTATATAGGGGTGTATCATGTTCCAAACGCTGAATAACTTGATCTCGATTAATTAAAGATTCCAGATTAAAGGCTAAATTATATTTAACTTCAGATGAAATACCACACAACTGATTCAAGTAAGCATTGTATCCCCATCCTGTTGCCGTCTCAAAAAAATCAAACTCCGAGGGCTGTCGAATACCGTATTGCTCGTACATCGAAGTATCTGTGTGAATCAGCGTGACTATTTGATTGTTCTCCCAAGCACTAAAACGTCTAATTTCTGCCACAGTAGGATCTAACAATAGCTTTAAAACTCTATCTGGAGGAGTTGCAAACACAACTTTATCAAACTTATAGGTTGCACCGTTGGATAGTTCAATTTTTACACCATCTGCCATTCGAGAGATGTCAGTAATATTGATATTTAGTAAGATATTTCCTTTTAGACGCTCTAATATCTTTTCAATATAAGAATACACTCCACCCTTGATTCTAAACCAATCAGTAAAAATGTAATCGCGTAGAGAGAGAATATCTAGTTCCGCAGGGAAATCATTAATCAGTTCAAAGTGCATCGAATAACTATACATTGTCAGCAATTTAATCCAAATGTTTCCAATCGATGGATTTTTGAAATAACAAGACACAGATCGATTATGAAGTTCTCGAATTTGAGCAAAATGAGATTTCAACCAAATACCAATCGAACGAGCATACAAACCATCAAGCTTGAGATATTCGATTAATCGTTGCAACCCGGTAAAATTATTGCGGATTGCTGATGCAGAATGTATATGATGACCATTTTTGAAACACAATGTAGATCCTAAATCCACAGGTTCTAAATCAACCTCTAATTCTTTCATCAAGTTAACAAAGTTATGAAAATTACTGGGAAATTCCAGTACCCCACCTTCTAAAAACTCCTCACACCCATGGCGATCGCATTTGACATTTTGATTGAGGGTGCGAATATGTCCCCCCAAAATAGGCTGTTTTTCAAACACTGTGACATGATGATTTTGTTTATTGAGAAGATAAGCCGTGACTAAACCGCTGGCTCCCCCACCAATAATCGCTATTCTCATCTCTCACCTCCTATATTGATTGCTTTTTGACAACTGTTAAGTGCTTGCGGTTAAAATCTTGTCTCCGGACAATCTTTGATACAAAAGCGCTCCCGTCCAAAATGTCGGTGCAAATCCTGGATATCCCGATGAAGCATTACAAAAATAGAAATTCTTCAAAGAGGTTTTGTGATTTAATCGACCAATTCCCATATTTTTCGGAGTAAGATTAGAACCGTAAGAATTTCCATGAGGACAATGACAAAACCGTTCGTTAGTTGTGGGACTACCAGTAATTTTAAAAACTAAATGTTGCCGAATATTTGGAACATAATTTTTCTCAACAACATCTAAAATAGAGTTTAAAATTTCTTCTTTTTTTTGCCGATAAGCTTTTTCATCTTGTGCTTTAAGTTCTTGAAAATAGCTGTAATTAGCAACAGTTAAAAACTCGATAATTTGACAGTCTTCCGGACAGTCGCGCTCCTCGGTAGTTAATAATGTGGGAGTAGTAATGGCAAAACTGGGATTCGAGTAATCATGCTGTTCGTACATTTGATAAAATGCTTGATTCAAGTCTTGATGACCTGTATGAAAAGTGTTCCATTTACCAAATCCATAATTAGATAAGTCAATATCTTTAACTACACAATATGCCATGTAGTTTGAGGGAGAATAGTCATAATTAAGTTTTTTGCGTATCGTCCGAGAAAATTTTTCGTATCCAATCATTTTGGCGGCTTTTTTTGGATCAATGTTACAGATGATAGTATCAGCAGTAAACTGAGAAGTTTCATGGGTAATTAAATTCATGGCTTCAACACCCGTTACTGTCTTACCATAAACCAGAAAATTGACGACTTCAGTATTAAGAATAATCTCACCACCGTTATCAATAATTACCTTTACTAAACCGTTAATTACAGCTTCAAAATGATGGGTAGGATAATAAGCACCTTCTTGATAACCTGAGAATAAAATTACCCAAGCGTAAAAAGAAAGTTGATTTGGTGGTAGTAAAAAATCTTGCCATTGCGATGCTAAAAGCGTTTGCGCGGCTTGAGGTAACTTGAATTTATCAAAAACATCTTGTAGTGTACTATGAAGATACATCACTGTGGGGCTGACTTCACCGAAATGTGTAAATAATTCTCCAGGATTTATTGGGGGAGATAATATTTTTAATCCCTCTCTAGTCCTTTTAATTTCCAAAATAAATTGACGAATTTGTTCTGTATCGTCAGGAAATAAATTAGAAAGCCGTCGAATCAACTCCTGAGAATCTGAAGGAATATCCAAAGCATAATTTGGCATTCTCATGTGGTCAAATCCGTTTGGATCGTACCGTTCAAAAGTAATATCTTGGTCTAAATTGAGTTTTTTTAGTACTTGATTCACAGTTTTACCTTCACCGCAATCCCAAACGTAGTGGAGTTGTGCATTAAAGCGGTATTTTTTACCCATAGTAAAGGTATGACCAAATCCACCAGGGTATTCATGGGCTTCTAAAACTTGTACCCTTTTACCAGATTTTGCCATCAATGCACCAAATACCAACCCCGATAGACCACTACCTAAAATCAGATAATCAGTTTTCATCATCAGTTTTATTGACAGGACTATATTTATGCTGAATGTGAGTATCAAGTCTACTTTAAAAGATAAATTTGAGGAACTTATGAGGAATTTGTTGATGTTATCGGTACAGTGTGGGTTTGAAAATCAATAAAATCTACAAAAAATCTCAATAAAATCTAAAATATCAGCAATAATTATCATAAAGTTACGTTTTCTGCTATCAGCAAAGATTTACTCACAACTTCTTCAAATTTAAGCTTTATGATCAAATAAAAGCTATAAATGTAGCGCAAAAATAGTTTACACAAGCAAGAAGGTTGACTCTTTCGATCTCGCGCATCGTGGTTTTAAATATCACATTAAATACCGTTCCTGTAATCAGTGATAGACCTGAAAAAGCTAGATTATATCAACTTAATTAGCCGACGTAGGTGGGCTTTGCTTGTATACCCCCAGACTTATAGTCTACGGATATACTAACCTTCTCAGAGAAATATTAAGTTACATCCTCACAAGAATCTCATATTTATTTGGTACTAACAATAACATTGCGATCGCAGTTTTTTAATTTAAAATAATTAAACACAATCCAAAAATATTTGGACTTCTATTTTTTAATAGTATAAGCCCCTAGGTTTATCCATAGAATTAATCCACTAACGCACTGTTCTCTACGGACAAAATCCAAAATTCGTAGCGTGTCCGTAGGACATAACCCGCATTTTTCACAAAGAAAGTTGGAGTGAATAGTAAGTAGTGAGTAGTGGGAAAATCAATCCGTCACTCAACGCTTACCACTTACTTGTGAGAAATCCAGGATAATCCAAAATCTAAAATATAAAATTTAATCAGGTGTGTTAAGAGTAAATCATCAAAGTTTTATCTTAAAATTAAATTAAGGGTTTTAAAGGATTTTAGTTGCAGACTGTAACTTGAAATTTGTGTAAATTTGTAAACAATCAACGATACATCTAATACCCATGAATGAAACTATTTTAGACCCCCATTTACACTACGACCATTGGATTCTCACCGAAAATTATTTCGATCCCGAACAACTCAATTATAAAGAAACGGTGTTCGTGATTGGTAATGGTTATCTGGGTACAAGGGGAAGTTTTGCCGAAGGATATCCTGGTGCAGTAGCTGCTACTTTAATTAATGGTGTCTATGATGATGTGCCGATTTACTATACTGAACTCGCTAATTGCCCTGATTGGCTGCCTTTATACATTATTATTGATAACGAAGAATTTCGTTTAGATAAAGGAGAAATCTTCAGTTACCAGCGTCAATTAGACTTAAAGCGGGGTATACTCAGTCGTAAAATTAGCTGGCGTAGTCCGAATGGTAAAACCATCGACCTCAACTTTGAACGTTTTGTCAGTCAAGCAGACCAAAATGTTTTAGGATTACGTATTCAAATCACACCGATTGATTTTGATGGCACTATTCGGATTCGGGGAAGTATTGATGGTAATCCAGAAGATAACGATGGTTTCAACTCTTGGTTAATTCTTGATCAAGGTTATGGTGAAGCTAGTACTTGGTTACAAGTTCGGACTAGAACTTCTCGGATTAAATTAGCAATGGCGTTCAAGTTAATTATATCCGGAACAACAGCCAGATTTCGTGATATTAGCGTTCCAGGTTTTCCCACTGTGGAAGCGAAGTTTGATGCTGTTGCCGGAAAAACTATTACTATAGATAAATTAGTTACAGTTTTTACTTCACGGGAGGTAGAAACTCCTTCTCAAGCTGCTTGTGATAAGTTGCAGGAATTACCAAGTTATGAGGATTTGCGAAAAAATCACGAACAAGCTTGGGAGAAAATATGGGATCACAGCGACATAGTAATTGAAGGAAGCGCTCAAGCTCAACTGGTCGTAAGATACAATTTATTTCAATTATTGATCAGCGCTCCTCGTCATGATGACCGAGTTAGTATTCCTGCTAAAACTTTATCAGGCTTCGGATATCGCGGACATATTTTTTGGGATACCGAGTTTTTTATACTGCCATTTTTTATATTTACTCAACCCGATATTGCTCGGAATTTATTGACCTACCGCTACCATACTATAGAAGGAGCGCGACGCAAAGCAAAATATTACGGCTATCGAGGTGCAATGTATGCTTGGGAAAGTGCTGCAACTGGTGACGAAGTAACTCCCAGATGGGCTCCAGCAAAGCATTTATACGAAGAAGATATTCGCATTTGGTGTCGCGATCATGAAATTCACATTAGTGCTGATATTAGTATTGCGGCTTGGCTGTACTGGCAAGTTACCAATGATCACGAATGGATGCGCGATTGTGGAGCAGAGATTATTCTTGATACTGCTTTATTTTGGAGTAGTCGTGTCGAGTTGAATGTTTTACGGGAATGTTATGAGATTCGTGACTGTATCGGTCCAGATGAGTATCATGAAAATATAGATAACAATGCTTTCACCAATCAAATGGTGCAATGGCATTTAGAAAAAGCCCTTGAAGTTTACGATTGGTTGAGTGAAACTTTTCCCGAAAAAGCGATCGAACTAGAAGAAAAATTACAAATAACTGCAAAACGTCGCTATCGTTGGCGAGATATTGCCGATAATTTATTTATTCCTTACGATGCACAAACGGGACTGATCGAACAGTTCGAGGGCTTTTTTCAATTAGAAGACCTTAACCTTAACGATTACGAACCGCGTACCGATTCAATGTTAGCAATTTTGGGCATCAAGGAAGTTAACAAGCGGCAAATTATCAAACAACCAGACGTGTTGATGCTATTGTATTTAATGGAAAGAACTAGCACAACTGATTATGGTAAAGAAGTTCTGCAAAAAAACTGGGATTATTACGCACCCCGCACTGACATTACTTATGGTTCTTCTTTAGGTCCTGCTATTCATGGACTTGTAGCAGCATCTTTAGGTAAAACCGGGGAAGCTTACGAAAATTTTAGATTAGCAGCATTAGTAGATTTAGAAAATACACGGGGAAATGCTGCCGAGGGAATTCACGCTGCATCTTGCGGTAGTATTTGGCAAGCAATCATTTTTGGGGTTGCCGGTATCCAATTTACCACAAATGGTCCGGTGGCAAAACCTCATTTACCTCCTACTTGGAAACGCTTACAATTTAAACTTTACTGGCATGGAGAATGGCGAGAATTCGACCTCAAGCCAGAAATTAAGAGTTTGAAATCAGAGATAAAAGGTATTATCTTTGATTTGGATGGCGTACTTACTGATACCGCAGAACTTCATTATCAGGCTTGGCAAAAATTAGCAGATGAAGAAGGTATTCCTTTTGACCGTGAAGCTAACGAAGCATTACGAGGTATTTCCCGTCGAGATTCACTGATGAAGATAATAGGAGATAGAAATTATTCCGAATCGCAAATTCAAGAGATGATGGAGCGTAAGAATAACTATTATGTGGAACTTATCCAAGAAATAACACCAGAACAGTTACTACCGGGGGCTGGTAATTTAATAGATGAATTGCGCTCCAAAAAAATTAAAATTGCCATTGGTTCGGGAAGCAAGAACGCTCGTAGTGTAATAGAAAAACTGGGAATAGCTGATAAATTAGATGCGATTGCCGATGGTAACAGCGTCACCCGTTCTAAACCAGCACCCGACTTGTTTTTATATGCAGCTAGTCAGTTAGGATTAGAACCAGCCGATTGCGTTGTAGTAGAAGATGCAGCTTCGGGAGTTGAAGCAGCCCTTGCTGGGGGAATGAGAACCATAGGAATCGGTTCAAGTGAAATAGTCGGTGCAGCTCATATCATTTTACCGAATTTAGAAGGTGTTACCCTCAAAGATATTGAGCATAAATTTAGTTTTTGTTTAGGTGGATCTATGCCTTAAGTTTTGATCGGTTTGTAGTTGCCTTAGCAAAGCGGCTGCGTAGCAGCTTTTATCGCTGTAAATTAAGGGCGCATCCCAACTACAAGCCATCATGATTAATGTGGTTGAGTAGTAATAGTCCTTTTCATTAATTTTGAGAGGTTGAGGTAGTGCGAGCCGGAAAGCTCGCTAGCCACTACCAGCGGGATTGTAAAGAGGCGAAATTTCGCGTCTCTACAGCTGGGAAAGAGGAAAAAAACCTTTTTAATTTTCCCCATGTCCCATATCCTATTCTTTAATTGCCTGAATCACCTGTAAACTCCCGAACGCATATAATTTTGACTCCTCAACTTTAAATCCCGTTGCTCTCAATAACTCTGGTAAATCTGTTTTGAGCAATTCCCATGCTGTTTCTGTTTCAAATAACCAGAAGAATACCCATAATCCCGGTAGGAAAATCGGTGAGGTAGGTTTATGAAAATCTACTAATGTAAATATTCCCCCAGGTTGCAATACGCGGTATACTTCTTTGAGAATAAGACGCAACTGCTGGGATTCCATTTCGTGTAAAGCAACGCTGGTATGCACTATATCAAAATGATTATCGGTAAAGGGCATATTTTCGGCGAAACCTTCTACATATTCGGCTTGGGGTACATTCTTTTGCGCTCGTTTGATCGACAAAGGAGAAGCATCTAATCCCGTAACATTATCTGATAATTTGACTAAAAATTGCGTTGTTTGACCGCTACCACAACATAAATCTAAAACTTGAGAATCTGAGTGAATTGTTAACTCTTGCAAAGCTAATTGACGAAATCGCGATTCACCACCAACGCTGAAAGCGGCTAAACGTGAGATTCCGTCGTAAAACCATTGATAACGATAGCTTAAGTCTCGAAGAATTGTAGCCACAATATATTTCCCTGGTATTAACTTATGTATTTAATAAAGATATATTGTTAACATTAGTAAAAAAGTTAAAAAAATTGGGGACTAATACTGCTATGGGTCGTGTAGGCGTTTTATTACTTAATCTTGGTGGGCCGGATAAGCTTGAGGATGTCCAACCTTTCCTTTTCAATTTGTTTTCCGACCCAGAAATAATTCGCCTACCTTTTCGTTGGCTGCAAAAACCTTTAGCTTGGTTTATTTCTACACGAAGAACCCAAACGTCTCAAGAAAACTACCGTAAAATCGGTGGTGGTTCTCCGTTGCGACAAATTACCGAAGCTCAGGGAGAAGCTTTAAAAGCTCAGTTGGCTGAAGTTGGAGAACAAGCAAATATCTATGTGGGAATGCGTTATTGGCATCCTTACACAGAGGAAGCTATTGCCCAGATTGTTGCTGATAAAATTGAAAAGTTAGTAGTTTTACCACTTTATCCCCAATTTTCGATTAGCACCAGTGGTTCAAGTTATCGACTTTTAGAACAACTTTGGCGAGAAAATCCTAAATTACAACAGATTGAATATTCTGTAATTGCTTCATGGTACAAGCAACCTGGTTATCTCCAAGCCATGGCAGAATTAATAAGGCAGGAGTTAGACCAATTACCCAATCCAGATGAAGCTCATATCTTTTTCAGCGCACATGGAGTTCCTAAAAGCTATGTGGAAGAAGCTGGTGATCCTTATCAGCAGGAAATTGAGGAATGCACCCATTTAATTATGCAAACTCTCAATCGACCATTACCCCATACTTTAGCTTATCAAAGTCGTGTCGGTCCTGTGGAGTGGCTGCAACCATATACAGAACAAGCTATTCAGGATTTAGCACATCAAGGTGTTAAAAATCTAGTAGTTGTACCTGTAAGTTTCGTTTCTGAGCATATTGAAACATTGGAAGAAATTGATATCGAGTATCGCGAAGTTGCTGAAGAAGCCGGAATTGAGAATTTTCGACGGGTACCAGCATTGAATGTACATCCAGTATTTATTAAAGCTTTAGCTGATTTGACTGTGGATGCGTTGAAATCTCCGAGTATTTCACTTTCACAAGTCAATCAAATGAAGAAAAAAGTTAAAATGTATCCTCAAGAGCGATGGGAATGGGGTATTACGACTTCTGCTGAAGTTTGGAATGGAAGGGTAGCCATGCTTGGTTTTATTGCTTTGATGATTGAAATACTCACCGGACATGGTTTATTACACGCTGTCGGACTTTTGTGATCAGTTATCAGTTATCAGTGAACAATTCCTAACTCCCAACTCCTAATTCCTAACTCCGGTGGTACTAACTCTTAACTCCTAATTCCTAACTCCGGTGGTACTAACTCCGGTGGTACTTAAATCCCCAAACGTTGATAAATTTGGTCTAGATGCTGTAAATGATTTTGCGGATCGAAACAGGTTTCGATTTCTTGGGGAGATAATTTTTCTGTGACACGATTATCTTTACAAATTAATTCGTGGAAATTCCCGTCTTTCTGATTCCATGCTGTATGAGCGTTTGCTTGAACTATTTGATAAGCTTCTTCGCGGTTGATTCCTTTGTCAATTAAAGCTAATAGAACTTTCTGAGAGAATACTACACCTCCATAACAGTTCATATTCTCCGCCATATTTTCGGGATACACTAATAAGTTTTTAATTAAGTTTATGGCTTCCTTTAACATAAAATGGGTGAGAATGCAAGAGTCGGGTAAAATTACTCGCTCTACTGAACTGTGAGAAATATCTCTTTCGTGCCATAATGCAACATTCTCTAAGGCTGCAACGGCATTTGAGCGAACAATTCGCGCCATTCCCGTTAATCTTTCCGAACGAATGGGATTGCGTTTGTGGGGCATTGCCGAAGATCCTTTTTGTCCTTTGGAGAAGAATTCTTCAACTTCGAGGACATCTGTTCTTTGTAAATTACGAATTTCTACCGCGAAACGTTCCAACGAAGCTGTGACTAAAGCCAATTGTTGGAGAAAATCAGCATGGCGATCGCGAGAAATAACTTGAGTGGATGCGGTATCTGGTTGGAGTCCGAGTTTTTCACAAGCGAGTGCTTCTACTTTCGGTTCAATATTGGCGTAAGTTCCAACGGCACCGGATATTTTACCGACAGCTATAGTTTGACGTAAGGTATGTAAACGCTGTTGATTGCGTAAGACTTCGGCTAACCATCCAGCGAGTTTAAAACCAAAAGTAATTGGTTCAGCATGAATTCCGTGGGAGCGTCCAATCATCACGGTGTAACGATGTTCGCGGGCTTTTTCACGAATGACTGTAATTAATTCTTGTTGTTTTTGGACGATTAAATCCAAACTCGCCACCATTTGCAATGCTAAAGCGGTATCTAAGACATCAGAACTTGTCATTCCCAAATGGATATAACGTCCGGAATCACCTACATATTCATTGACATTAGTTAAAAAAGCAATTACATCGTGACGAACTTCGGCTTCAATTTCCAGAACTCGATTAACATCAAAATTTGCCTTAGCCTTAATTTCCCGTACAGCTTCGGCGGGGATATAACCTAAATCGGCTTGTGCTTCGCAAACTGCAATCTCAACTTGCAACCAGGTTTGGAACTTGTAAGTATCAGTCCAAATATTACCCATTTCAGGTAGAGTATAACGCTCAATCACATCCGCCACCGAATACAACTGTTTTATTGTACAGGTAGGTGTTGTCTTTTTGGAAATTATAGTAGTCAGTTGTGAGATTGATTTTTTCTGACTTTATAAGATAAATGCTGAAAACCCTGTGCTTTTAAGCCAGGGATGAAAGCTATCCACAGGTTTTAACCTGCATTGTATTCTCTGATTAATCTTTTCATCGCAGCAGACTGACTGATACCCCACTCTTGTGCTATTTTTTTTAACTTTTCTTTCTCGAAATCATCTAAATAAACCGGAGTTTGTTTCTTTTTCATGTTGTTACTTTAACAATATTATGCTAACATAACACTATCATATAAAATGAAAGGAGGTGATATTGATGCTGGTTCTAGAATATAAGTGCGATTCGTTGCTTAGTAAATCACGGTAAACAGTCCGTACATAGCTAAGCCAGTGAAACTTAACCGGGTGTTAAGCACTGAACTCTCAAGACGATGTAGGTGAAAGTCCTACCCGCTAGATTCAAGCGTGACTCCTTATCTGCCCACACCGAACAAGCTCGATTCTTGTAGAGTGAAGCTGGGAACAGGGCGCAATCAGAAGACTGTTATGGGTTTACACTGGCGCTAACAGGGAGTTCCTATGGTGAAACAGAGCCTAGAAAAGTGACCTACTAGAAAGCGAGGCATAACTAAAAACCCTTGACTTTATCGGAGCTAATACCCGCCGCAGCCTTTATATAGTATCGGCAAGAATCATGGGTATCCGGTGGTTAAATTGGCTACACCTAACGGAACGAAAATAGATAATCAAAAGATATCTAATCATCTGAGGGAACGAATAAAAACGAGTCAAAGGTCTTGGAGCAGTCGAACTCCAGGTAGGTAAGACGAGATACGGAACCCCTTTGATTCGGGTAGGATGCGGCGTAATTGCTGCAAGGTATTCAGAAAACACTTAGCAGAGCAGAGCATGATTAGGCACAGTAAAAATACTAGTGAATCTTGGATGAATCAAAAATGGAAGAAATTCCGTAAAGACTTATTCCGCTTGCAATGTAGAGTGTTCAAAGCAATTCGAGTAGGAGACAAGCGCAAAGCTCTGTCACTTCAAAAGCTTATTCTGAAGTCCAAAGCGGCTAGATTTTTGGCGATTCGCCAAGTAACTCAGCTAAACGCAGGCAAGAAAACAGCAGGTGTAGATGGTAAAAAATCCCTTAATTTTAAAGAGAGATTTGAACTAGAAACACTCCTGAAGAATACTAGTAACAACTGGCATCACCAGAAGTTACGTAGTATTCCCATTCCTAAAAAAGATGGAACTACCAGAATGCTGAAAATCCCCACTATGGCAGATAGAGCTTGGCAATGCCTCGTTAAATATGCTTTAGAACCTGCACACGAGGCAACTTTCCACGCTAGGAGCTATGGTTTTAGACCGGGACGTTCGGCACATGATGCCCAAAGACAACTGTTTAACAACCTAAACTCTAAAGCAAAAGGAATAAATAAGCGAGTCATAGAACTCGACATTGAAAAGTGCTTCGATAGGATAAGCCACACCACAATAATGAATAACCTTATAGCCCCAAACGGCATCAAATCGGGAATATTCCGATGCTTAAAAGCAGGAGTAAACCCGGAATTTCCAGAACAAGGTACACCTCAAGGTGGAGTGGTAAGTCCTCTATTAGCCAACATCGCATTAAATGGTATTGAAAGTATTCACAGATACCACGATATGCGTGGTAAAAGAATCACTGAAAACACCCCAACGGAAAGTATTAAAGAACCATCAATCCGCTATGCGGACGACATGGTTATAATCCTTAGACCCGAAGACGATGCGAACGAGATACTAGGTAAAATTAATCAATTCCTAGCCAATAAAGGAATGACGGTAAGTAAGAAAAAGACAAAGATAACCGCAGCGACAGATGGATTTGACTT
>NZ_JADEWL010000114.1 GCF_015207665.1 Plectonema cf. radiosum LEGE 06105 | reverse complement strand
CCCATCCCCTTGTCTCCCCATCTCATTAAGCTTCCTGCAGCCAGCTAAACATGGCGCGTAAATCTTTGCCTACATTTTCGATTTGGTGTTCGGCTTCTTGACGACGCATAGCTGTAAAACCTGGTTTACCGGATTGATTTTCAATCACGAAATCCTTGGCAAATTGCCCGGATTGGATTTCTTGGAGAATTTTACGCATTTCTGCTTTGGTTTGGTCGTTTACTATTCTTGGTCCTCTGGTGTAATCGCCATATTCAGCAGTATTGGAAATGCTATCGCGCATTTTGGCAAGTCCTCCTTCTACAACTAAGTCAACAATTAATTTGACTTCGTGGAGACATTCAAAATAAGCTAATTCTGGTTGATAACCTGCTTCGACTAAGGTTTCAAAACCGGCTTTAATTAAAGCGCTCAAACCACCACATAATACTGCTTGTTCGCCGAATAAGTCGGTTTCGGTTTCTTCGCGGAAGGTAGTTTCTAAAATACCACCACGGGTTCCGCCGATACCTTTAGCGTAAGCCATCGCTTTATCCCGCGCTTGACCGGAATTATCTTGATAAACTGCAAATAAACAAGGTACTCCTTGTCCTTGTTCATAAGTGCGACGTACTAAATGTCCCGGTCCTTTGGGCGCAACCATTACCACATCTACATTCTCAGGTGGTACAACTTGTCCGAAGTGAATATTAAATCCGTGAGCGAATGCTAAAACATTACCTTCTTCTAAATTAGGTTCAATTTCTTCTTTATAAACGGTTTTTTGTACTTCATCGGGTAGCAAAATCATGATAAAATCGGCAGCTTTCGCAGCATCAGCCACACTTTTAACAGTCAGCCCGCTAGCTTGTGCTTTGGCTGCGGATTTACTACCCGGATACAGTCCAACAATTACATTCATCCCACTATCTTTAAGATTAAGGGCGTGGGCATGACCTTGAGAACCAAAGCCGATAATCGCTATGGTTTTTCCTGCTAAAAGGTCTAAATTAGCATCCGAATCGTAATACATCCGAGCCATAATTGCGTCTTCTGGGATAAGCATCCTGATTAATTGCAGACTTTTTATCTTACCGCAAAGTGGTTACTTAATTCATTCCCAGTTTGTAATTCGTAATTTAAAGGAGTTGACCTTTGACATGCAGACCTTTAACCTCTAACCTCTAACCTTTAACGACACCGCCCATTAACCAACCAACTGCTAACCCGATTGCGGCGATTCCGGTTAAACTTAATATTGCTGCATCAAAACTATTTAATGCATATCTTAGCTGCCTTCCAGCTTTATTAACCGTTAAAATTAGATTGCAATACCAAACTAAATGAAAAGCTAATCTACCAAAACCAGTTATTATTAATATGGTGACAAAACATAATATAAAAGCTGGAGCTACAAATCCTCGGGTTTTACAAACGAAAAACAATAAAAATACGAATAATAAAAGATTAAAACCCAAAAATACGACAAGTAACGGACTAAAATTAGGAAGCTTTATATAACATAAAGCAATAGCTAAAATACTTTGGGAAGCAATTATAGAAAATACTAGTATTTTAGTACTTTTCAAAAATATATAAACAATAGATGCTAATGGAAAAATAGCAAAATAAATTACTATTGTCTGCTTTAATAATGTTGGTTCTATAGATAGAAATCTTGTCTTTACTGGGGATAAATTTATTACCCAACCGTTAAATATGGAAATCATGAAAAACGAGGCTAGCCATCCCCAATTCATTAATAAAGAGTTTTTCGTAAATCTACGATAAGATTCGTTATTATTTATGGTATTAAGTACGGTTCTAAATGGTTGCATGAGTAGATGCTTTGGCTTTATTTTTCATTATTGAATTTACCAGCAAGTCAAGCACAAAAAATGATATCTAAAACACATATTCTTTCTTTTAATTAAATCTACAAGAAATGCAAATCCAAATAACATAGATACCATTTAACGAAGTATTAATTTGTTTTAGCCGATAATGCTTAAATAGATTGAGTCGGTCAAATTATCCAATCATTTAGTAAAATTTAGGAATATTTTCGCAAAAAAACATAGATAAGAAATACTATAAAAAAATCTTACCTCTTCAGTAACTTTTATTTATCTTAGATTTCTCTTACAACAGTTACATCAACATAAAAGTACTAATCTTATAAAGTTTCTCTATCGATTTTTTGGACTTCTGCTGCGGATAATGTAATTTCAACAGCCTTGACTGAATCTTCAATACTGCTGGTTTTACTAGCACCGGGAATCGGTAAAATACAAGGGGATTTACTACGCAACCAAGCTAAAACGATGCAATACACCGATACGTTTTTTTCTGCGGCTAATTTTGTAATTGCCGGAATATCTGTTAAATTATCGTGACGACGACGACCGCCGAAAGGACTCCAAGGAATAAAAGTTAAACCTTGATTTTCGCAATATTCCAGCACTCCGTCGGTTTCTGGCTGTCTGTGCCAAGGATTATATTGATTTTGTACTGAAACGATATCAACTACATCCCGCGCTTGCTCGATTTGTTCTACTGAAAAATTGGAAACACCTATCTCACGAATCATTCCGGCTTCTTGAGCCTCTTTGGCAGGGGTAAGAGATGCTTCGATGGTGTAATCTGGGTCTGGTGAATGATATTGCCAGATGTCGATGGGTTTATTGCCGCCTAAAGCTGCAAAACTAACTTGAATAGTTTGACGTAGATGTTCTGGATTACCGTTACGAGTCCAGCTTTGATTTGGACGCATCAAACCTCCTTTTGTCGCAACAACAACATGACTCGTATCCCGATTGTAAGTTTGTAAAGCTTTGTAAATCAATCGCTCGTTATGATGTTTGTCCGATTCATCTTTACAGTAAGAGTCGGCAGTGTCGATAAAGGTAATCCCTAAATCCAAAGCACGATGAATAACATTAATTGATTCCGATTCGGTCGGACGGTCATAAATTGACATTGGCATTCCACCCAAACCGATCGCGCTTACAGAAACACCGCTTTTTCCAACTTGCGTGGTTTTCATACTTATAATTAAAATCCCCAGTGTCATTATTCATCTAACAGGTAAAGTGGAAATTTGGAAACCACCCAAAGGCTAAAATTTTAGTTTTTCATTACAAAAATTTGCCGTCTTCACTTTTTACTTAAGGAAGATGACAAAAAATCCATCATAATCATTAAGTACCTGTGTATTGATTAGTTAAATATTTGCTTTAGATCGGGAATGGAGAATACGAAGTTATAACCTTTAATATTCAGCCTTTAAATATAATAAGTATTAGCACTGAAATTATCTGGGAATTATGATTAAATTTTACACAAAAGTTTATCCGATATTTGTTACAAGCAAAGCAAGTTTATTTCTGAGCCTTTTTTTAGGAAGTTTAATGTTTGCAAGTTGTGGCTCAGCGTCTTATGACCAAACTAGTTCACCGCAAAGTATCGTTTCATCTGATGCAGTTCAAGAAGTTGCGGATGTTGCTCAAGCAACCAAAGAATTACCGACTAAAAAACCCCAACTAATAAAAAAAGCCACAATGACCGTAATTGTTGATTCTTTAGAGAAAAGTGTTAATACAGTACAGCAAATTATTGATCGACAAAAAGGCTATTTACTCAGTTTAGAGGAAACACAGCTTGATAGTTCCTATTCTTCTCGTCCTAGCGCTACAGTGCAAATGCGAGTTCCACAAAATGTGTTAGAAATAACTCTTAATCAATTAGCCGAATTAGGAACCGTACAAAGTCGTAATATTAGCGCAGAAGATGTCGGAGAACAAATAGTAGATTTTCAAGCTAGATTAAGTAATTTACGCAGAACCGAAAGTAATTTGCTCAAAATTATGGATAAATCTGGTTCTGTGAAAGATATTTTAAGTGTTGCTCAAGAGCTTAGCAACGTGCGAGAACAAATTGAACGGATTACCGCTCAATTAAAAAGTTTACAAAATCAAGTTGCTTTCTCTACAATTACATTAAATTTACAAGCAGCAGTTTCAAGTACTAGTAATCAACCTGGATTACCTGCACAAATTCAAGATGCCTGGAATAGTTCTACTCGTTCTTTTGGTGAATTTACTGTAGGATTAATGAAATTAGGTATTTGGTTGCTCGTATACACTCCATATTTGTTAATTTTGGTTGCTGCTGGCTATTTTCTCAAGCGTAAATTTCGTTCTTCACGAACTGTAGTACCAACTCCACAGCCAAGAAATCCTGAAAATAATTAATAATAATTGGGAATTGGGAATTGAGAATTGGTAATTGGGAATTGGTAATAGTTAACTGAATTGATGTGTTTTTTACATTATTTACATTGTATTTATATATTTGCAAAAGAAGAAAAGTTCCGGACACACTTTGATAAATATTGAAATGTTCGGTAATTTGTTTTCTGAAAATAATAGTTAAAAATTATAAAAGTTATAAATCAATGCCCTATGCCTTATGCTCTATGCCCAATTCTCACTCATAAAAGTTTACGAAACAATAAAATTACTAAACTTTGTACTTTTTATCACGAAATAATGACCTTTAGGAATGTCAAGATATGTTTTAGCACAAGCGTATACAAACTCTTATGCCAGAATTACATGAATCAATCGCTCAGCACTACCACGAACGCACTAAATATGACCCAGAAACTATATCAGCCAAAAATAAAGGCTTAGACTGGGCTAAACAACCCGTACCATTCAAAGAGTACAAAATTGGTTCTACTTTCGATTTAAAACCTTATATCAAAGAAAAACCAGGGTCATTTGCTAACAATTCCCAAGCTCAATGGTGGCAAAGACTTTCCCGACTACTGTTTTGTAGCTACGGTTTGACTGCGAGAATGCCTTCTATGGGAAATACAGTGTACCTGCGTGCTGCACCTTCTGCCGGAGGTTTATATCCAGCGGAAATGTATTTGATTTCCAAAGGTACGCCGTTTTTACCTCCTGGTTTGTACAACTATCAATGTCGGACTCATTCCCTAATGCACTATTGGGAAAGTGATGTTTGGCAAAAGTTACAATCAGCTTGTTTGAAGAATTCTTCTTTAGAAAACACTCAGCTAGCAATTGTGATTACTTCTGTTTTCTATCGTTCGGCTTGGCGTTATGAAGATAGGGCTTATCGTCGGATTTTTCTCGATGCTGGACATCTTTTGGGTAACATCGAATTAGCAGGCGCACTCACCGGCTATCGTCCCCATTTAATCGGCGGTTTTGTCGATCAAGATGTCAACGAATTGCTTTACATTGATTCTCAACTTGAAGGCGCGATCGCAGTTGTTGGTTTAGCTGATTTACAAGGGGATGAGCAACATTCACCTAGTAGCCGCACTGCTTTACCTTCTGCTACCGAAACCGATTATCCCCAAGTTCCTGACGGACAACTGCTCGATTATTTCCATTTAGCGACGCAGATTCAGCCAGGTACCACTGGTAAGTTGAATTTACCAGAAATAAAGCAAGACAAGTCCATCGAGGATAAATACAATTTTAGTTTTTGCGATAAAGTTTCAACCGCGACAAAACCCATTTACTGGGGTAAAAAATTAGAAGATTTAGAGGAAACTATTCTCAAACGTCGTTCTACTCGCGCTTTCAATGGTGAAACTCTGCAATTTCATGAATTAAAGGCTTTACTCGATTTTACTTATCAACCCCAAAATTACATCAACCAAAATTTAGATAATTCTCCAGATTATTTCGATTTAAATCTAATTGAAACTTTTATCGCTGTTTCTGGTGTGGAAGGATTGGAAAGAGGTTGCTACTATTACGCTCCCAAAGCCCAAGAACTACGTCAAATACGCTTTAAAAATTTTCGCCGAGAGTTGCATTACCTCTGCTTAGGTCAGGATTTGGGACGAGATGCGGCTGCTGTAGTTTTTCATACTGCCGACCTCAAAACTGCTGTCACTCAATATGGCGATCGCGTTTATCGCTATCTACATATGGATGCAGGTAAATTGGGACAAAGGCTTAATTTAAGTGCGGTTCACTTGGGTTTGGGTGTTAGCGGTATCGGTGGTTTTTTTGATGACAAGGTAAATGAAGTCCTGGGTATTCCTGCTTCGGAAGCCGTTTTGTATATCACGACTTTAGGAAGACCTAGATAACCCGGATAATTTAGATCAATTACTCACGATTTAGAGGTGCTGCCGATTCTTTGTAATTTTAAGCTTAATATTTGGGTTGTAATTAGCCGCAAATGTAAAAGCTTGTTGTTTAATTATTAAGCAATATTAAGTTTTATTTTATCCAGAATCGGTATTATCTCTATCTAAGGGTTGGTGACGGGGAGGCACATTGACAATAAAGGGTAATTATTTGGGTTTAAATACACAGACGTCAGATAATCCTCGAACCAAGTCACTTTCAGGTTACTAGTTAATGACGACTCAAGATAACTTTAAAATACGCCGGATAGCTACTATAAATGAGCGAATCAATAAATGTTTTGCAAGGAAATTTTTCCCAAAATCTAATTACACAAAACTGAGTTAAGGTAAAAAAAGTTGATAAACATCACATAATATGAATTTTATTTATAGTTTAGGCGTAATCATTAACTATTTTGTCGGTAAAATTATCACCGTATATTCACAGAGATTTTGTTGATTAGTTTTATTAATACCCACAAAAACAACATTTTTGAGTTATAACCTTTAAAATGAATTGTCAACCTGTAATATTACTTACCCAACTTACCTTAATATCAGTGTTCTAATCGGCAGTCAAAGCCTTCTTTGCACTAATTGCTAGCTTCGATTATTCGCGAAGGATTAGCAAATATGCCGTTGGATTGTGTTTAGCAGATGTAAAGTAAGACAATATTACTTAAAGGCATTTCTATCTAAGGATTAACCGATTCCGCAGTTTATCTAGTTTACGTGACAACTCAAAACTCAAATAAATTATTTGCTTTGACATTCAGAGGTATCAATGACTATTAATACTTTTACCAAAGAAAACAAACCAAAAAGACCAATCAAACAGCAGTTGGAATATCAAAGACCAAATTTGATAGTACCTGATGTTCCGAGCGTCCCGGATGTTCCTGAAGAATATATGGAAACACCGGATCTTTATCCGGACGGTACTATTTTTACTTGTCCCAATCGCGGTAGAGTCGCGATTTTTATCGATGGTGCAAATTTATTCTATGCAGCATTGCAACTGGGGATTGAAATCAACTATGCCAAATTACTTAGCTGTTTGGCAAAAGATTCCAAATTATTGCGTGCATTTTTCTACACGGGAGTAGATCCAACCAATGAAAAACAGCAAGGTTTCTTGTTGTGGATGCGTCGCAATGGCTATCGTGTGATTACCAAGGATTTAGTACAATTCCCAGATGGTTCTAAAAAAGCCAATCTTGATGTAGAAATTGCTGTAGACATGATGAATTTAGCTCCTTACTACGATACTGCGGTGCTAGTAAGTGGTGATGGAGATTTGGCTTATGCAGTAAATGCAGTTTCTTACCAAGGTTCTAGAGTCGAAGTAGTTAGTTTACGTTCAATGACCAGCGAAAGCTTAATTGATGTCGCAGACTGCTTTGTCGATTTAGATGCAATCAAAAAACACATTCAAAAAGAATCCGATTCAGAGTACAGCTATAGACCTTTAACAAGTTTTGATATACATCCACCAATTCCTACTGAACAACCCCATTACCCAAAACCTTAATTAATAATTTGTGATTCTTGGTTATGACCAAACCAATAAATTTTAAATTTTAAATTTTAAGGACAGTACGGTTTTTTATCACAATTGTATTGTGTTACTGATACCCAAGGTAAAAACCCGACTTCTTAATTTTCCACCTTTGGTTTGGGTGAGAAGTCGGGTTTTTATCACAGATACTCAAGGGAAAAACCCGACTTTTTGATTTTTCACCTCTAAGAGCGTGTTTATAAATAAAATTCTGTCATTCTGAGGAACGTTCAGAATCTAGGTTTTGCGGCATAATTGACAGATGCTGTAGCTTGCTTCCCCTCCAGGGAAGCAAGCTACAGCATGACAAATCGCGATTTTTGCCGAATTAATAAACACCCTCTAACAGATATTTAAGATAAAAACCCGACTTCTTATCCCAAACGACAGAAGTCGGGTTTTTACGATGATTGTCTTGTCTAACAGATATTTAAGCTAAAAACCCGACTTATCACCTCAGCAAAAATAGACGGGGCGTATCGCTACCTCTCTAGATGAATTATTCTTAAAACTTCTTAATTATTCTAGGGGTTCTTGGGACTCTTGAATTTCCTGTTCTAGTAGCTTAGAAAACTTTTGTCGTAAGTCTTGCACTTTTTTGTTATCTTTTGGCATTGACATTAAACGAATTTCTATTTCTGCTATATTTTCAATTCGAGTGGTCTTTTCCCAAATTTTTCTGTCTACTTCCGATTCCGATTCGTAACGGAAGGTTACAGTGTCACCGTTGACATCTAAAATATCTACATTCTTTAGCCAACCGTTACTAGTTTTAACCAATAGCCAAACGTTTTGCTGACCAATTAGTTCTTGAAGCTTACTCTCCATACAAGTTAAAGATAATAGTGTGAGCTAAACAGAACTCAATTCAAGTGTGTTGTAACCTATCTTAAGACATATTCCTTTAGATGTAAAAGTTTTATAAACATTTTTTTGAAAATTAATCTTCAGGTATATGTATATAATACAGTTACTAGGCTATATTTAAGGGTTATACATCCAGATAAGACATAAATAATCTACTCTATCTCTAGATTTGACTTTTAACGATGTTGGGGGGATGTTAATTGGAATTTTTTGTAATATCTTGCTAGTCAAGTAAATTTCCTGTATTTGTTGAAAACAGCATACAGTAAATTTTTGTTAACCGGGTTAAGCAAGGAGTAGGGATGTACGTTGTACAGATTGCCTCAGAATGCGCTCCTGTAATCAAAGCTGGAGGTTTGGGGGATGTTGTTTATGGACTTAGTACGGAATTAGAAAGCCGGGGACATTGCGTAGAGTTGATTTTGCCCAAGTATGATTGTATGCGGTACGACCATATTTGGGGTCTTCATGACGCTTATAGAGACTTGTGGGTTCCCTGGTATAACGGTGCCATACATTGTTCGGTATACTGCGGTTGGGTACATGGAAGGGTTTGTTTCTTTATCGAACCCCATTCAGAAGATAATTATTTTAATCGCGGTTGCTATTACGGTTGTGATGATGACAATATGCGCTTTACATTTTTCAGTAAGGCAGCATTAGAATTTTTATTACAAAGCAACAAGCGTCCTGATGTGATTCATTGCCATGATTGGCAAACTGGTTTAGTGCCGGTGATGCTCTATGAGATGTATAAATATCATGGAATGAAAAGTCAGCGGGTTTGTTACACCATTCATAACTTCAAGCATCAAGGAATGGGTGGTGGGGAAATACTCCAAGCTACGGGTTTAAATCGCGAAGCTTATTATTTTCAATACGATAAACTACGGGATAATTTTAATCCTTTTGCAATCAATTTGATGAAAGGGGGGATTGTTTATTCCAATGCTGTAACTACTGTGTCTCCCCATCATGCTTGGGAAGCACATCATACAGATGTCGGTTGCGGTTTGAGTCATACTTTACATTTGCATCAAGATAAGTTTTGCGGAATCCTTAATGGTATCGATAATCACTTTTGGAATCCCGAAACTGACCGTTATATTCCCGAACATTACAGCATAGATAACATTGACGGGAAAACTAAAAATAAGAAAGCGTTACGAGAAAGGCTGCTGTTGCGGGAGGTTGATAAACCAATTGTCGCTTATATCGGTCGATTGGATGCTCAAAAGGGTGTTCATTTGGTACACCACGCGATTTATCATGCATTGTATAAAGATGCACAGTTTGTCTTGTTGGGTTCCGCGACGGGGGCTGATATTAATGCTCAATTCCAGCATGAGAAAAATTTCTTAAATGATAATCCCGACGTTCATTTAGAACTTGGTTTTAATGAGGAATTAGCCCACCTAATTTATGCGGGGGCAGATATGATTATAGTTCCGAGTAACTACGAACCCTGCGGACTTACGCAGATGATTGGTTTAAAATATGGCACAATACCGATTGTGCGGGCTGTTGGTGGCTTAGTTAATACGGTATTTGACAGGGATTACGACTCGAATAAGCCTCCAGAAAAGCGCAATGGTTACGTATTTAACGATATGGATTTTCATGCCTTGGAGTTTGCAATGGAGCGGGCTTTGTGGCTATGGCACAATGAGAAAAACAAATATCGCATACTGACGAAGCAAGGTATGGAGTATGACTACTCGTGGAATCATCCAGCGAGTGATTATTTAGAGATTTACGAATCGATTCGAGATAAGTAAAAGGGAACAGTTGACAGTGGACAGTGGACAGTTCTTATCCCTGTTCTATCACTATCGGGAAACAATAATCTCAGCCACTATTTGAAAGTTAACACTAGTCTAAGTTTGAGATTTTATTTCCTATTAAAAATGCTCAAATTGCAGCTAGAATCATGAAATTAAAGCTCCATAAGCCTTTATGGGACTATATTTTCTAAAACTGCTCTTGTAGGGTTATTTCTTTCCTGAAAGTCCACTTTCAACTGTCAACTGTCAACTGTCAACTGAGAATAGAGTAATGTTAAAACCGGGAATTTTATGGACGAGGGTTAAGGAACAAACTCAACACGGGTTGGAATGTGGTGCTTTGCAATCGATAGCTACTGATTACGAATTTGTTGAAGAAAATGGAGTGCATTTTTTAGTACGTATTTTATCTAATTTAAAACGTAAAGACGAAGCTAAAAATCAACAGGATAAGGCTAGCAAAAAAGGTCAGAATTTCAATCCGTTTCTTCCTTATGAAGAAGATTTGTTTGTTGGAGATATTTCAGAGACTCATTTATGTTTGTTGAATAAATATAATGTTGTGGATAATCACTTGTTGATTGTGACTCGTGAATTTGAGGAACAGGATAATTTACTTAATTATCAAGATTTTCAAGCAATGTGGATTTGTTTGGCTGAAATTGATGGTTTACTATTCTATAATGCGGGGAAAATTGCTGGTGCTTCTCAACGACATAAGCATTTACAACTTGTACCCACTCCACTTGCACCGACTCAAACAGAATCTGTTCCCATTGCAAGTTTATTTGCATCTGCTGTATTTGATGGTGATGTAGGAAAGATACCTGATTTACCTTTTATTCATGGTTTTTATCGGTTTGATTCTAATTTAATTAATTCAGTTAATCAAGCTGCTCAAATTACTCTTGAAGTTTATTATAAATTGCTCAAAGCTGTTGATTTAATCGTTGAAGATACCCAAAATCAAACTTTGAAAGCTTATAACTTTTTAGCCACAAGAGAATGGATGTTGATTGTACCGCGCTCTCAAGAAGAATTTGAATCAATTTCGATTAATTCTTTGGGTTTTGCAGGTGCTTTATTAGTCAGAAATCAGCAGCAAATGCAGATATTGAAAGATTGTAACCCAATGACGATTTTAAAGCAGGTTGGAGTGAGCAATGATTAAGAAATTCAACGCCGGTGAATATGTAGACCAAATGGCATTATTGTTAGATTTACAATTACCTGATGAATACCGCGATGAAGTGGTAGCAAATTTTGAGAAAATTCAAACTATAGCCAAACTTGTAAATGAGTTTCCTTTGCCGCAAAATATTGAAGCAGCACCAATCTTTAAGCCATGAATTGAACTATGAATTGAACTATCAATTAAAATATGAATTTAAACTCAGCCGATGCAATAACAATTGCAACTGCGGTACAACAAGCTAAAATCAGTGCGGTGGATGTTGTAAAAGCCAGTTTAGATAGAATTGCAGCGCGGGATAGTCAATTAAACTGTTTTACTACTGTAACTGCGGAAACTGCTTTACAAAATGCAGCGCAAATCGATCAACAAATCCAAAAGGGTAATTATCCTGGGTTGTTGGCTGGAGTGCCTTTCGCTGTTAAAAATCTTTACGATATCGCTGGTTTAACAACTCTTGCTGGTTCTAAAATTAATGCTGAAAACAAAACCGCTACTCAAGATGCAACTGCTATCAGAAAGTTAAAGAATGCTGGTGCAATACTTGTCGGAGCGTTGAATATGGATGAGTACGCTTATGGTTTTGTTACCGAAAATTCCCATTATGGTACTACTCATAATCCCCACGATTTAAATCGTATAGCTGGTGGCTCTTCTGGTGGCTCCGCTGCTGCTGTCGCTGCTGGTTTAGTACCTTTAACTTTGGGTTCAGATACTAACGGTTCGATTCGTGTACCTGCGGCTTTATGCGGTATTCTTGGTTTAAAGCCTACTTATGGTAGGTTATCACGAACTGGTGTATTTCTATTTTCCAGCAGTCTTGATCATATTGGATTTTTTGCACGTTCGGTAAGAGATATTGCGATCGCCTTTGATGTGCTTCAGGGAGAAGATGAGCAAGACAGTGTTTATACGAAACTTCCTGCTGTAGAAACGCGAAATATTACATCGAAAACACAACATATTGATGGAATAAAGATTGCGATCGCAGGCGACTATTTCACCGAAAAATGTTCACCGGAAGCATTAACAGCAGTACAAAAAATAGCTGATGCCTTGAATGTTACTGAGTATGTTTCCATCCCAGAAACTCACCGCGCTCGTGCTGCTGCTTATATAATTACTGCATCTGAAGGAGCAAATCTGCATTTAGAACGATTAAAATCCCGTCCTCAAGATTTTGATTTTGCTACTAGGGATAGATTTATTGCAGGTGCATTAATTCCTAGTAGTTGGTACATTCAAGCTCAAAGATTTAGAAGTTGGTATAAACACAAAGTTCGAGAAATATTTGAAAATGTAGATATAATTATTGCTCCTACGACACCAATTTCAGCACCAGAAATAGGACAGCAAACCATGTTTTTAGACGGAGAAGAAATATTAATTCGTCCTCATTTAGGTTTATTTACTCAGCCTCTATCATTTATTGGTTTACCCGTTTTGTCAGTTCCAATTCAACGAGGGAATGATTTACCTTTGGGAGTACAACTAATCGCCGCACCTGATAAGGAAATGAGTATTTTACGAGTTGCTGCGGTATTAGAAAAAATGGGAGTAATATCGGCAGAAGTTGTTTGATAATTATGTCCGATTAAATATCAAGGGACAAGGGGACAAGGGGACAAATTAACTGTCAACTGTCAACTGTCAAAAAGTACTTATTTGCAATAGAAAAACAAAAAAAAAGCTATTAACTAAAATATCAGTTAATAGCGATGAAAATTACAAATAAATTATATGTTTACTTACAAACCATGTTGTTGATGTACCCAAATCCAAAATTGAAATCCACCGGAAACCATAATATCAGTCCAATCATCAAATAATGCTTGATGCACACCAGGTTTGAGATGCAAATGTTGTTCTAGAGCTACTATCGCGAGAGTTTCTTCAGCTGTAATTCTGATATCAAGAAACGCTTTAGGAAAACGTTTTTCTTTATTCCAGTCATTACACAAAGACATTACACGTCCCCATTCATCTTTGGGAATACGTTTATTAGAAATAAGTCTGACAGAGTAAACATCCTCTTGAGGTCCTTCAGCACAAAAGACTAAAGCAACTTCACACCCTAATTCTTCTTGATATGGTAACCGCACCACAAAATCACCGTCTTCGTCTTGTTGAAATCGCAGTCCTCTGTTATTCAGATAACTTTCTATTACGCTACGGTCGAAACTTTTAACTGTAGCCATATTAGATTTGATTAATTGTGGTTCTACTCTATTATAGAGTTTCAATAGATATTATTAAGTATATAAAATACGTGTATACACTTAATTTTTGATTTCATTCTCAAAAGAGGTTATTTATCAAACTTTTTCTGATAATCAAATCATATTTATACTTATTAGAAACCCAAAAAATCATGTTAAATAGATATTATATATATATTAAATGTCGCATAGAAAACAATATATAAAATATGTAATTTTATATATCTTGTTTTTTTGTTTGCACATTATCAAAACTTAGCGGATAAATCATTTTTATATTTGGGATGACATTTTGGAAAAATTTGACCATGAAAACATTGATTAAGGAGTTGATTTAACAATTCTTCTAGCTGCTCCACCGATTCAAATAATCTATGAATTATCCCATCTTGTCCGTTATTCATCATCAGGTAGCGAGACGCTCCCACTACGAATTTATTACCCCACAAATAGTAACCACTTTTGTCTCCGGCACCCTAGGCGATCGCAAAATCTAAAATCCAAAATTAATATATCCCCTGATGTCTCTGGTTCGTAATAAAGTAAAAAGTAGTCAACTTTACTTTTGAGCAAAAAATAAGCAATGATATTTTCAGGAACAAGACCGGATAATTTGGGTGTTAACAACGGTAAATTAGCAGCTTGTCCCAACTCTCCAAACTGCGTTTCTTCTCAAAGTCCCAGTACAGATGCGACTCACTTTATTCAACCGCTGAATTATAGTTCTACACCAGAAAAAGCGTTATCTGATCTGAAAGCTGTGATTGAAGCGGAACCTAGAACTAAGATAATTACCGAATCGTCAGATTATTTATACGCAGAATTCAAAAGCGCTTTGATGGGGTATGTTGATGACGTAGAATTTTATTTAGACAGCAGTAGTAATACTATTCATGTTCGTTCCGCTTCTCGTTTAGGACAAAGTGATTTAGGTGTTAACCGCAAACGTGTAGAAACAATTAGAACTAAATTTAATCAAATGCAGAGTAGTAGTTTGGCAAGTTAATTATAAAGAATAATAAGTTTGTGACGTTGGTGAATCCTGGTGTGAATTAAAAATGTAGAGACGCGAAGCCTTGCGTCTCTACATCTATAAATGCCCAGTCAAGTAAAATTATTTATGTAATTACCATTCAGTTATAAAATCATTCCCTGTTCTCCCTAACCCTATCTAAACGTAGAAATGGTTAATTAATGAAGGCACAAATACTTATATGAATGACCTTTCAAAACTAAATTTTTAACAGCTAATGGTAACTATCGTTGTCGTGATTAACATTCTGATTTCGCTGACATTGCTTTACTGCACCTGGCAAATGTGTAAATTAAGACGAAAGTTAGTGCGATTAACCGCATTTTTCACAAACTGCGATCGCAATTCCTACGCAATGCTACATCGAAGACCAGAAGCGATTTATTTGGGTATAGAGAATTTAAAAAATCTCCGTCAGAGCAATCAAAGTTTACAAGTAAAATTACGGCAAATAAAGCAACTTTTAGCACTGATTATTTTTGGTAGACAAATTCTCTGGAATCGTCCCGGATTTAATTTAACCTCTAAATATTTGAAAAAAAAACTTTAGAATGTTAAAGGTTAAAGGTCAAAGGTCGAAGGTTAAAGGCTCTGCCTCTGCTCAAATCTTTGGAGGCGATCGCCTTTTTACAAGTTAATGCAACCTTTACGATTAATGCATTGTCATTAAGTTAGAAAATAGTAAAATTTTGAAGAGTCTTACAAGCTACTCAAACCCGCCTAAAATGGGTTTAAGGAGGGAAAATAAAAATGTCTAATAACCGTAGTGGAAGTTTTATTGGGGGATTGATGCTAGGAGCTACCATTGGTGCCTTCACTGGGTTGCTTATAGCTCCGCGCACGGGACGCGAAACACGTAAGTTGTTGAAAAAATCCGCTAATGCTTTACCAGATTTAGCAGAGGATTTATCTACAAGCGCTCAAATTCAGGCTGATCGTCTTTCTGAGAATGCTTTGCGTTCTTGGGATGATACTTTGGAGCGATTACGAGAAGCTATTGCTGCGGGTATAGATGCTTCGGCACGGGAGAATCAAGCATTGAAACGGCAGAAAAGTCAAGATAATTCCAATTCTCTACCCCCAAATATAAATAATTAGTTGAACCAAATAATTGAAATTTTAAATTTGATATTTGAGATTTTAAATTTTAAATTTGAGATTTTATATTATAAGGACATTGCGTTATGTGGGGCTAGTATCTGAATCAGTGTTGTAGTAACATCACTACCGATCTGCTAGGTAATTGATTGACTGCCAACTTTGTGCAAAATGCTGTTAGCGATTAAAAATATTGATGTGAGTGAACCTCTGTTTTGGCTAGGATTATCTATTTTATTAGTCGCTGTTAGTTTAACTGCTTTGTTGGTAGCTGCTATTCCAGCTTTGCAGGAAGTCGCAAGAGCTGCTCGTAGTGCTGAAAAGTTATTTGACACACTCTCGCGAGAATTACCACCGACTTTAGAAGCTATCCGCTTAACTGGTTTAGAAATTACCGATTTAACTGATAATGTGAGCGACGGTATCAAAAGTGCTTCTGGAGTCGCTCAACAAGTCGATCAAAGTATTAATAGTGCTAAAAAACAAGCACAAAATGTCCAATCCGGTACGCGCAGTGTTTTGGTTGGTGTAAAAACCGCATGGAAAACTTTTACTAATCCTAAACCGAATAGACGCGCTATTGAACGTCAAGCAACTTCTCAAAAAGCAGTTTCCCGAAGAGAAAGAGTTTAATTAAGTTAGGAGTTAGGAGTTAGGAGTTAATCACCAATTACCAATTACCCATTACCAATTACCCATTACCAATTACCCATTACCAATTACCCATTACCAATTACCCATTACCAATTACCCATTACCAATTACCCATTACCAATTACCCATTACCAATTACCCATTACCAATTACCAATTACCCATTACCAATTACCCATTCCCTATTGCCAAATTTTTATAGTTTTATCAAAACTGCTGCTCACAACACTTTTACCATCAGGGCTAAATACAACCGACGAAATTCTTTGGGAATGTCCTCTGAGGGTACTGATGCGTTTTCCTGTTTTTGCACTCCATAACTTGATAGTTTTATCCCAACTACCACTAGCAAGGGTTTCACCGTCGGGACTAAATGCAATTGACCAAATTTTATGAGAATGCCCGCTTAAGGTACGCAGCACCTGTCCAGTTTGAAGATTCCACAACTTGATAGTTTTATCCCAACTACCGCTTGCAAGGGTTTTACCATCGCGACTGAATGCTAAGGAACTAACTGCGTCTAAATGACCAACTAAATATTTTGTTTTGCTTCCTGTTGCTAAATCCCACAACTGAATCGTACCTTCAAAATGATTTCCGGTTGCGAAAGTCTTACTATCGGGGCTAATTGCGACAACATTTACAACATCACAATCTCCGCGAAGGGTACGAATTTTTGTTCCTGTAGCTGCATTCCACAGATTTATTCTTTGATCCCAACCGCTACTAACAATAAAATTACCATCCGGAGTGAAAGCAATTGACTCAACGGATGCTAAATGTCCTTGAAGGCTACGAATTTCCTCTCCCGTTGCGACATCCCATAATCGAATCATTTTGTCAGCACTAGCAGAAGCGAGTACCTTACCATCGGGACTAAATGCAATCGCATTAACTGAGTCAGAATGTCCTTTGAGAGTACGGATTGGTTGTCTTGTTTCTAAATCCCACAACTGAATTGTTTTATCCCCATTGATAGAAGCTAGAATCTTACTTTGACTTGCTTCGAGTGGAAAAGGACTAATGGCGATCGCCCAAACTGACTCGGATTTTCCTGTTAATGTAAAATCCAAGGAAGTGTTTTTCCAAGGAGTAGATCCAGATTGGTCTAAAGCAGAAGATATACTGCTCAGAGCGGGTGAAGATTGCCAACTCCAAATTCTGGCAAAAGCTAAAACTATTACTGCCGAACTTGTTAAGATTTTCAATAGATAATTGGTCATTTTTATAGATTTAATAAATTCTAATAAATTCTCAAATAATCTGCTTTTAATCGGGCTTTATAAATTAGACAATTTTAAATTTTAGATTAACGTTAGTTGGATGAAAATTCTTTCCCCTCGACTCCCTGCTCCCTTGATTACAACTGTTTAACCGGACATAATATTACAGATACTTATGCTAAAAACCCGACTTTTCATAATTGTGACCGAATTCACGTTACATTAATTTATCCATCAATAATTATTCAATAATATTTCGCATAAATTACCAAGTTTCAAGACATATCCTTTACAACTATTTTATGTTAGTTTGATAATGAATTTTTCTTTTCTTCACAACTAAAAACTACTAAAGTTCGGCGGCAATATAGCAAATTTCAGTTGAGTCCAATACACTAAAACCTCACCCCCTTCCCCTCTCCTGTCAGGAGGAGAGGGGTGCCGGAGGGCGGGGTGAGGTAAAATTTGTATTCCTCAAGTGAAAACCGCGATAATACTAACATTTAAAACTGCGAAAAATTCCATAAAATCAGCTTTCTTCCTTTAACCTTTAACCTTTAACCTCTAACCTTTAAACTAGATATTTGCCAAATTTTAATAGTTCTATCTTCAGCAGAACTAACTAAAATACTTCCATCTTTGTTAAAAGCCAAAGATTCTATTTTCCCAGAATGTCCTCTAAGAGTAATCAAAAGTTCTCCGGTTTGTAAATTCCATAATTTAATTGTTTTGTCGCTACCACCCGAAGCAAGAAGATTCCTTTGAGAACTTACAGCAGTAGATGTTATCAATTGAGAATGTCCTTTAAAAGTACGTATTTTCTCTCCAGTAATTGGATTCCACATACTTATGGCATTATTGTAACTACCAATTACTGAGTTATTACTGGTTGTTCCGGATTTTTTGATGAAGTTAACGGAATAAATTTTGCTGGAATTTTTTGATAAAGTCTGTAAAAGCTTTTGAGTAGTGATGTCCCAAATTTTTATCGTACCGTCAAAGCTACCGCTTGCGAGCATTTTGCTTTGCAAATCAAAGGCAAGGGAATTAACTCTGCTACTATGACCATTAAAGCTGGTAATTTCTTCCCCAGTGCTTCTATTCCATAACTTAACGCTGTTGTCATCTCCTCCTGAAGCAAGTATCTTACCATCAGGACTAAAAGCTAAAGCATGAATTGGTTGGGTATGTCCTTGTAATGTCCGAATCTCTTGTCCTGTAGCTAAATTCCATATCTTGATGATTTTATCATTACCAGCGCTGACAAATTTCGTTCCATATGGCTCGATCGCAACGACGTTAACTTTTGAATTATCAGCGTTAAAAACAGATATTTCCTGTTTTGTTACCAAACTCCATAGCCTAACACCAAAAATACTGTTTGTAATCATCGTTTTGCTATCTGGAGCGATCGCAATGGATGAAGTTGAATCGTAATTTAAGTTAAGGGTTTGAAAGACTGCTAATTGCCCTTGATTTGTTTGCTCTTTCGTTTTCGATACAGGCTGAATGCTGGGTTGAGCAATGCTTTTGGAATTTCTCACTTGGGCTTCGCGGGTTTGCCAATACCAAATTTCTCCAGCAACAAACATGATAATAGCTGCGATCGCCATTAATAAAGTTTTTAAGTTGGTATATCTTGGTTTTGTTGGTATTTCGGTGGGGGGTATAAATTGTTGAGAAACGTATTTTAGAGGAGGTAAAAATACTGGATATTTTTGGGGCTGTTTCAAATCTGCAATTACTTCCGCAGCCGATTGGTAGCGCTGTTCGATATCTTTTTTTAACAATTTATCGAGAATATCACCAAATTCATCGCTAAGTGGATAATTTAAATACTTTTCCCAACGACTCATCCATCCATAACCATGTTCTGTCCACAGTTGAAAAGGTGAAATACCAGTAATTAAATGAAAACTTGTAGCCCCCACACTAAACAAATCGCTAGCAGGATAAGCTAACCCGTCTCTAATTTGTTCTATTGCACAATAACCGTGAGAACCGATGGAGGTTCCTATTTTCAACTTGAGTTTTGGCTGTAATTGCTTGGAAGAACCAAAATCTATTAATACTAAGTCTCCCATCAATTCTTTAGGAGAAATGCGACGAATAATATTTTGCGGTTTAATATCTCGGTGAACTACTCCAGATTCGTGGATAAACTGGAGAACGGGTAGTAAATTTAACAGGAATTCTCTAATCTCTTTTTCGTTATAACAACGCAGCCAAACATCATTTTCACGCCGCTTTTCTAATTCTTCTAGTAAATTTTTTCCATCGATAAATTGCTGTACCAGATATAAACAATTATCTTGTTCAAAGTAAGCTAAAAGTTTAGGGATTTGGGGATGTTCTCCTAATTTTTGCAGTAGTTGAGCTTCTTTTTCAAATAGCTCTACTGCTTTATTTAACGCCCATTTTCCGTCAATTTTAGGTGCGAATTGCTTTAAGACACAGGGCTCGTTAAATTTATCTAAATCTTGGGCTAAATAAGTTTTACCAAATGTGCCTTCTTGTGAAAGCACCCGGATAACTCGAAATCTGTTTCGTAATAAGGGTAAGATTGCTGTATTACAGCTAACACAAATTTGATTTAAATCGTCATTGAGAGGATTTGGACAATCGGGATTTAGGCAGTAGATAGTCATTGAATTCGGGCGACTGTATACAACAGTATGGGAATAAAAGCCCTAATTTTTCTTGGAAAGGAAAAATTATTTCATCATTATACAAAATCTCATCAAAAAAAATATTTTAATTGGGTAAAGTAAACCCTGATTTCTTACTACAAGAATGCTTTTACTGAAGTTCTATGTATTAATAAAAACCTTTACTGTTAACTGTTTAAACTCATGACGAATAAGGTTGACAATTTCGTCCTGACTGTCGTGATTTGAGTTTTGCTTTCCATTCCCGAATCGCGATCGCAGTTCGTGCGAAGGGAGGTAAATAACTGCTGTAATTATCTTCAAAACTCGATGGCTTATTTTTAATTCCCAAAGGCTTGCTAGTCAAGCAGTTGCTTAGGTGAGGTAAATGGGATTCCACACCCAGAGCAAACATCACTTCATCAGCTGACTTAAAGCGTTCTCTAACACTAACCTTGAGCATTTTATCAAGAACTTTAGCAAAGTGTTCGCTAACTTTGATTTGTTTTTGCCAGCAGATTTCACCCGTATTTGTATCGTAATCAAATTCTAAAGGTGCTTTTGCGCTTAGTAAGTAAAGACAAGTTATACCCAATGCATAAATATCGCTGCTGTAAACTGGACGTAGAGAAAACTGTTCTGGAGGTGCAAATCCCATAGTCCCCACAAAATTAGTGGTAACAGTAGTTTTATCGGCAAGTTCCCCAACTAAGGCTAATTCTTCTTTAACTGCACCGAAATCAATCAATACCAAACGTCCATCATCGTCACAGCGAAGTAAGTTGTGGGGTTTGATATCACGGTGAATTACATGATTTTTATGAACATATTGCAATACCGGGAGTATTTCCTGCAAAAACCGTTTAACCGCAGCTTCACTCAAAGCACCGTTACGTCTCACCTCCCTAGTTAAAGTACAGCCACGAACATATTCTTGAACCAGAAAAAATTCTTCTCCCATTTCAAAGTAATCTAAAAGCATGGGAATTTGAGAATGATTTCCCAATTGACCTAAAGTTTTGGCTTCTTTTTCAAAACGTTCTTTAGCTTTTTCCCAAGTTTTAGGACTATTAACTTTAGGACAAAGCTGTTTAATTACACATAAAGGATGTCCAGGTAAAGTTACATTTCGCGCTAAAAAAGTAACTCCAAAACCCCCTCTACCTAAAATGCGTAAAATTGCATAACGCTCGCGAAATAAAGTTTTAGAACCACATAATTGTCCTAATTTTGTATTTGTCAATAGCTCTGAATGAAAATTAGATATTTTTTGAGAAAAGCGATTCATTATAATCAAAGATATTATTTACATTGCGATTTCACGATTTTCTCAATGTAACTACTATCAGTATTTGTTGCCAGTACAATTACCGTATCTTTGCACAAACCTAAATTTTACCTGACTTTTTCTTGAAGACTCCGGATGGAATTGGGGGGATGGGGGGATGGGGAGATG
>NZ_JADEWL010000293.1 GCF_015207665.1 Plectonema cf. radiosum LEGE 06105 | reverse complement strand
GTCATATTCGATAGCATTGCTAAGTACCTTATTTATT
Source organism: Plectonema cf. radiosum LEGE 06105 (assembly GCF_015207665.1). Classification (GTDB taxonomy): domain Bacteria; phylum Cyanobacteriota; class Cyanobacteriia; order Cyanobacteriales; family Nostocaceae; genus Rivularia; species Rivularia radiosa_A. The sequence goes on along the minus strand of NZ_JADEWL010000293.1, from coordinate 1,974 downwards.
CGTTTAATCGCGACATAATTTATGACTCTTAATTTATATTTACTGCGACATGGAGAAACTACTTTTAGCCAAAGTGGTAATTTTTGCGGCGAAACTAATGCGGAGTTGACACCGGAGGGTGTGCAAATGGCGGAAGCTTTTGCTGATGTTTACAAGAAGCTGAAGTGGGAAGCAGTTTATGCTAGTCCGATGAAACGCACTGTTGCGACTGCAAAGCCGTTTTGTGATGCTATCGGTATGGATATGCAGTTGCGCGACGGACTTAGAGAAGGTAGTTACGGTGAATGGGAGAATAAAAGTAAATCCTTTGCTCAAGAAAATTATGCTGAAAATTATGTTAAATGGTTGACAGAACCGGCTTGGAATGCACCCAAAGGTGGAGAAACTGCGGTAGATATTGCCAACCGCGCTATGCCTGTAATTGCTGAAATTCAAGAAAAACATCCCCAAGGTAATGTTTTAGTGGTTTCTCATAAAGCCACGATTCGGATTATACTTTGCAGTCTATTAGGTATTGATTTAGGACGTTATCGCTATCGGATTAATATTTTGGTAGCGTCGGTAAGCATGGTTACATTTGATGTTCACGGTCCTTTGTTGGAAATTTTGGGTGATAGATACCATATGCCCGAACATATCCGCAATCGGAAGGGAACTTAGATAATTTGTAATCAAAAATATCTGGTGATTTAATATCCCCTCCGCGAAGTGGTGCGATTTTCTAATATGGCTTACTTTTCCCTGGAAGGTTTATCGATTGGTGATGCTTTTGGGGAAAAGTGTTTTTAAATAATATAAGTTGGTGGGTAGAAAAATTTATCGTTATGACAAGGGAGTAAGGAATAGGAATAAATTCTTCAGCAAGTTGACATTTTGTTAGATAGTAATATTTATTTTTATCCACTTACTTAATTATAAGAAGGGTTTGAATTTTAAAAAACTTGTATTGAAAATTTATTCAACTGTAAAAAATCAGCAAAAATCAAACTATTACCTATTCCCAATTACCAATTACCCATTCCTTTATTAAACAAACTTCGTTAACTGCATCCGATAACGTTCTTTTTTCGTAACTGCTATTTCCCCTACTTCCAAACGTCCTTTACCACGAATTGCAATCAAATCTCCAGTCTTTATTTGGTGAGAAGCTTGAGTAATTTCCTTCCAATTAACTCTCACATCACCAGCATTAATTAAATCAACCATTTTACTCCGAGACATGGAGAAACCAGCGGAAGCAATCGCATCCAATCTTAAGGATGCTTCGACGGTTGTTAATTCTTTTTTTCTCGGTTCTCTTACTTTTAATTCGCTTAAATCTACCCTTTGAGTCTTGACAGGAACCGAACGTACTTGAGTTAAATTAGCTGATAAAAAATCTGCTAATTCCGGTACAACAACTACCTGCGCTCCCCGTTCACCGAGTACAATAATATCGCCAGTTTTTTCGCGGACAATTCCCGTTCCCAACATTGCACCCAAAAAATCGCGGTGGGTAGCGGTATCAAATAAGAAATTACCAGCAATATCCAAAGCAGTAAGCTCAACTTGTGACTCATCCAAGGGCAGCTCGCTATGTGCGATCGCAATTCTCTTTCGTTCAGCTTGGGGATATCCACCCCAAGCTAACAGCTGCACTTCTGTTAACCGACTAAAACTTAGAGTAGCTTCAGCTAATTCCGGAGGTGAAAGAAAGTCCGTGAATACAACGGACCAAGTTTTAATCGCTTTTTCCGCGCAATCAATTACACGAGCTAGAGTATCTCGATTCTCAACGTGTTTTAACAGTTCTTCTCTTGGCAACATTTTATCAGGTTAAAGGTTAAAGGTTAAAGGTTAAAGGTTAAAGGTTAAAGGTTAGTACCACCGGAGTTAGTACCACCGGAGTTAGTACCACCGGAGTTAGTACCACCGGAGTTAGGAGTTTGGAGTTTGGAGTTAAAAATTCATCTCCCCATCTCCCCATCTCCCCAT
>NZ_JADEWL010000113.1 GCF_015207665.1 Plectonema cf. radiosum LEGE 06105 | reverse complement strand
GGGGAGATGGGGGGAGAAATTAATTCCCGTCCTCCTAACTCCTAACTCCCGTACAGACGTAGCATTGCTACGTCTCTACAATTCTTAACTCCTAACTCCTAACTCATTCCCAGACCCTACAAATCCGACATAAAATAAACGCTAGTTAGTCGCTGAAAATAATAAATTGAGAGTGTTTCGCAGCGAATCAGCACCAGCGACAATTGCTCTTAAAGTTCACCCGGAAACCGTTCGATATCCTCTATTAACGTGATATGTTTATTTTGCTCGATATCGCACAATCTGTGAATAGTAAGCAACTATATTTGCACCAGTAGTTGTTTGTACATCATATTTAATTCCACCAGAATATACATAAATAATGGTTCCCTCTGTGCCATCATTTAATAAGACTTCATGGTTTAATTTGATGTCTGAAGCACTGCTGGGGGTGTAACCGATGTCGCCGGAAGAAAAGTAACCAGACATGTTTTATCACCTCAATAGTTTTTGTCAGTTTTATCGGGAAAATATTCAGATTTAATCAAATCTAGAGATGCAAAATATTCGGTATTTACTGATAATTATAATTATTGAATTTAGTAGTATGAGTGAAATCATATACATCTAATCAATCTTTATATACTGCATTAAAAATTAAATTAAATACGCCATATTCTGAGTTATTGTTCTTATGAAAGTAGTGATTTAGCAAAAAATCAATATTTAGGATAAATTACAACCCCGACTGAGAGAAATTGTCGGGGTTGTGGGAAAGAGGACAGTTAAAGATATGTGGTTATAGCTTTATGAACAATTCGCTTGTCTACTTGTTGAGTAACAGGCAAGTGAGAAGTAATATAATCTGTGACTACATCTACTAACAAAAAGCCTGTATCAACTTGGTTTTTCCCATTTTTGAAAACCTTGTAACCATCACCACCACTCAAGAGAAAATTGTTAGTAATGACACGGTAAATAGAGTCAGCTTCGAGTGGTTTATAGTTTCCATCAGAGTTTTGTATTTGGATAGATAAAATGCGATTACCAACGGTAGCTATAGGATTCCATTCAAAACGTAATCCTGCAACCTGGGGAAAACGCCCTTCTCCATCTTCTATTTTGCTGACACCGTTTTCTAGTGCTTGCTTAAGTTGTGTGCCAGTCAAATCAAGCCGAGTAATTGTGTTCCCAAAGGGCAATACTTCTAGCAATTGTCCGACAGTTACATGACCTGTGGGAATACTAGTTCTGATGTTACCACTATTGATGATTACGACTTGAGCGCCATCAGGACGAGTTTTATCCAGCATGGCATCACTAATCAAGTCACCCAAGTTCGTTTCTTGAGTGCGTATGGTAGTTCGATTTGCATCCAGTGCTACAGTTGTTTCACCTACTATTTTTTCGCGTAGTGCTTCAATCGGCGCTGCAAACTGTTCTAATTTTTCTTCAAAGGCTAAGTCTGGTGAAATATCTTTACTCACAGGTTTAGGGGAACTTTTCCAAGAAATAACGTCGCCTTTAGTATCAAAGCCAACTCGAATGTCTCCCAAATATTTGCCCCATTCCCAATCAGTCACAATCAGTACTTTATGACCATCAGGCGATTTCTCGATTATTGGATAGGGTTCTGTCGCACCAGGCATTTTACCAAGTGGTGTATGGGAATGACCACCAACAATTACATCAATACCGTTAACTCGACGGGCTAGTTCCTGGTCAGCGTTAATACCAATATGAGTCAGAGCAATAATCTTGTTAACATTTTGAGCAGTTAAAGCTGTAACTGCGTTTTTTGCAGCGAGAATAGGGTCTGTGAAAGTTAGACCATCACCAGGATTTGAGAGAATTGCTGTCTCTTCGGTAGTGAGTCCAAAAACACCTATCTTTTCACCGTTTATCTGAAAGATAGTCCAAGGTTTTATCTTGTCAGCAAGTGGTGAAGCTTTATCTACCTCGATGTTGGCAGAAATTAGGGGAAATTGGGCTTTGTTAATAAAATCAGCTAATACTTGTTGTCCACGGTCAAAGTCATGATTACCAAGAGTTGCAGCATCATAACCCAAGGCATTATAGAAGTACAAATCCGCTTGACCTAGATAGCGATTGAAATAAAGAGTTCCTTGAAAAATATCACCTGCATCTAACAGCAAAAGTGGTTCTTTTTTTGCTGCATTTTGAGAACGAATTTTGTCAATTAGTGTTTTGCGTTTGGTAATACCACCCAATTCATAGTTAGCAATTTGAATAGGTTCTAAATGGGCGTGGTGGTCATTTGTGTGTAGGATGTGTAAGGTATAGTTTGGCTGTTGGATGAAAGCAGGGCTAACAATGGAAAAGAATAAGCTACCGAGAAGTAAGATTAAAGCTAGAAACCATAGCCATAGATAACGCATTACATTGCTGCCTTAAATTAAGAGTTGAGAGTTTAAATGTATGGTGAACGAATTTTGAAGTATTGAATAACACCTTCACCTATCGCTTTTGTGACTCCCCCAGCAACACCTGCTTTAATAGCCCATCCGATTACTGGAATAAAACTTAGCCCCACATCGGCGATATAATGTCCTACTCTATTTCCAGCAAGTGAAGCAAATATTGCGACAGCTTCTTTCTCATTTATTTCTGTAAATCCAAATATGCGTCCTACAGCAATAACCATTGCAATATCGCCAGCTCCAAGAACAATACTAGACCCTGGTATCCAACCTGTTCCTGTTGCTGCTACTGACCATGCATCAACTACTTGGCGAGCTTGCTTTTCTGCTTCAGCTAATGATGACATAAGAAATAACCTCCATAACTTTTATTTGATGTACTATAAGTACTGAGCTAATTTTTTCCTTAGCCGAAAATATGATCTAAGACTTACGCAAGTGTCACAATGGGTAATTGGTGCGTGACACCACAAGCTTTATTACTACGTTCATAATTTCTATAAGTGTCACAGCACCCAGAAGAGAAAAGATGCCAGTTGCGTAAGTCCTATAATCGATACCGACAAAGCATCCCAGCAGATTACAACGCAAACAATTACCTGCCAAACACCAAAAATCTTGATGCGTCTAATCCAATACTCTTCAAACTATTCAACTGTTAGCAATAACTAACACTCTCGTCAAAAACCTCAATCCCCGTCCGATGCACAGGCTGGTAGACAACCAATCAACTTCTCTACTATCTCTTCCTAAGCTGCACCCGCATCTATACTTAAAATGATGTAGTATTTATCTAATTAATCTCAGTATATACCAGTAAAAAGCTAATTGAATGCTGATAAATATCAGGATTTAAATTAGAATTACATCAGTAACTAATAAGGATAATACATATGGGAGCTACTGATGAGTATTTCACCCAAGCAGGGAACCACTGGGATTTAGAGACTTTATATATTGATTTAGCGTCTGCCAAGGGAAAACGTTTGACACCAGTGGAAAAGCTTCATTTACGGGGTTTGCTTTGTGGTCACAGCCCTGGGGAAATTGCAGAAAAGCTGGGTAAAAATGCCAAGGGAGTGGAAACTGACCTTTGTGCAACTGTGTATAAATACGTTAAGGGTTTGGTGGATAAGGGTAATGCAAAGGTGGAAAATTGGCGAAATATTTCTGAGTGGTTAGAAGAAGCTGGTTATAAAAGTTTGTCTTCTGTAAAGGCGCAGGGAATGGATTTGTTACCAGAAAATAGTGTAGTTAATATTACAAATATAAATATTGAACAAAATCAATTAGTAATTGTTCTGAACCTAAGAATTCCGACTAAATTAGCTTCAGAATCGATGAAAAATGAAATAAATATTGATAGTAATCAGGCGAAATAAATATTTTTGATTTTTTTTTCCAGTGTAAGTTGAGTTCTATATTGAATCATCTCACCACTCATTTACATCCACCTAGGGATGTGCGATATTTTACGACAAGCCTTACGGCTAAGCGCTACCTGCAAGCAAACGTTTGCTATCCTAGTATCAATCAAAAGTTTAAGGAAGTAAGATGACGGAACTAAATCTTGACGAAGATAAAATCAAGCAAATATTTAAAATTGCACTCACCGAAGTTATACAAGAACAAAAAGAAGTATTTTCTGATTTATTAGCAGAAATCATTGAAGATATAGCTCTGGAAAAAGCCATTAAAGAAGGTGAAGATACTGAGCTAGTGAGCCGAGAGGCTATTTTCAATATTTTGGGAAATAAAGGATGAATGTTGAGTTTAGAAAGAGTTTTGAAAAAGACTTAAGCAAAATTCGAGATGAAACCTTGCTACAGAAAATACAAGCAGTAATTGAAGAAGTCGAAAATGCTGAAAATCTTCTAGATGTGAAAAATGTTAAAAAACTTAAAGCTGATGGTGATTATTATCGTATCAGAATTGGGGACTACAGAATTGGGTTAACAATCTCTGATGACGCAATTGTTTTTGTTCGAGCACTTCAAAGAAAGGATATTTACAGATATTTTCCTTAAGAACTTAGGGGGAGTGCGTTAGCATTCCCTCAGATTCTGCTGGGCTTATTTAAGATTGAAGTACAAGTTATCATTGCGTTTTGGTGGTTTTGAGGAATGCGATAAGCCTTCTTGCTTTACGCTGAGTCCCAAAGGGACACGCTACGCGTAGCTTGCTTCCACAAAGTGGTACGCGTATCGCGTTTATTTGGGATATTTGGGGATGGCGATTGCCTTTTGGTTGTGTTGGGGATGGCGATAAGCCTTCTTGCTTTACGCTTCGCGTATCGTGTTTCGGTTTTGGGATTGCGATCGCGTTTCTTCAGCCTATTTTCTCTAATAGGGCTTCATTAATAACCGTTTGATAGCCTATCCCTCGCTTTTCTGCTTCTTTCTTTGCCCAAGCTATGATTTTAGGATGAAATCTAATGGAAACCGCCTCATACTTTTCCTCTTCATCCTTAGCTGGTCGTCCGCGCTTCCTGAGTGTAACCCCAAACTGATCTGCGATCGCATCTCTGAATTTTTGGTTTTCCTCTGGTGTAACTCGTCTTGCTTTGTCAAAAGGAAACTCAGATTCCTGATTCATATTTTTGACACTCCCTTTTTGTCGCTTTTCTCGCACTAATTATCCTAATTCCCTCACCTCGCATGGTAAAAACAACCACAACAATTAAGCCATTTTCCGCTTCACCAATTGCTCATTCCCTTTCTTCTCCCTGAGAATGGCTAGAGTCCTCCGTAAACATGAGATAAGGGTCGGCAAAAACTGTTACAGCTTCCTCAAATCGAATACCATGCTTCAAAAAATTTGACTCAGCTTTATTTTCGTCCCATTCAAAGCGCATTTATAGTATATACCAAAAATATTGTCTTTGCCATCCTACACCGACTTGGACTTTGGGATGAAGTGTGTAGATGCGAAGCTTGTGCGACGTAATGCGTTAGCGCAGCTTAACGAAATATCGCTTTTCGGTAGTTTTGAGGAATGGGTTAGCGCAGCTTAACGAAGTTATCGCCTTTTGGTTTTGGGGATGGCGATAAGCCTTCTTGCTTTACGCTGAGTCTTTCAGACACGCTGCGCGTTTACGCAGTATAGCGAAGCTAACGCGTATCATCTTTTGGTTGAGGGATAGCGATATCACTTTTTCAGCCTATTTTCTCTAATAGTGCTTCATTAATAACTGTTTGATATCCTATTCCTCGTTTTTCTGCCTTTTTTTTTGCCCAAGCTATGATTTTAGGATGAAATCTAATGGAAACCGGCTCATACTTTTCCTAATTCGTAACTTCTGTTTTTTCGCTTTCTTCAACTTGTGGAAGTACGTTTGGAAAATCCCCAAGCTAGGATGATGGCGATCGCACTAACTACTACCCACTGAGGAGGAACGAAAGCTTCGTTGACGACTCTGAGCAATAAGCGCACTCCGACGAATGCGACGGTAATATAACCGGCATCTTCGAGGTAGACAAATTCATCCAACCAACGGATAAATAAACCTGCCATGAATCTCAAAGTAATAATACCGATGGTGGTGCCGGTGATTACCAACCATTTCGTATCGGAAACTGCGATCGCAGTTGTGACGCTATCCAAGGAAAAGGCTAAATCCGTAAAGGCAATTACTGGTATGACTTGTAACAACGATTTGTAGCGGGGACCGTGATGGTGATGTTCTTCGTCTTCTTCGGAGGTGAAGTGTTGAAATACCAACCAAAGTAGATAAGCAGCACCGATTAACTCGAATTGCCAGTATTTTTGTACCCAAGTAGCGGTAAGAAGCAAAGTAATTCTTAACACGTAGGCAACGACTAAACCGATATTAAGCGCTTGACGTTGGATTTTTTCGTCGTCAAGTCCTTGGGCGATGGCGGCAAGGGCAATGGCGTTATCCGCAGATAGTACGGCTTCTAAAAAAATTAGAATAAGTAAGACTATAGATGCTTCAATACTGAAATTATAGTGTAGATAATCAAATATTTGGTCTAGCATTATGGGTTTCTCAAACAGCGCAATAAAAAGTTAACAGAAACTGGGAGTTTATTATTAGTAGCGCAATAAAAAGCTACTTTGATCAAGTTTAACCTGATTGAACTATATTCTACATATCAAGTTTGGTCTTCCGCAGGTGTGGTTTTCCGGTGGTGAAATCCGAGAATATCTGAGAATAAATTAAAATGATAGTTCATTTAAGTGAATCAATATTTTTATTTTTAACTATATAATACAAATTTCATAGTCATGAAAATTAATAATTATTCATCGAATATGACATATATTTTTAAAAATAAATATGTAAAATAATGAGATTTAGGTATAAAAGTCAATAGATAAACTACTTAAATTTGCACAAATAATCTTTCCAAGGTCACTATGTCTGAACCTACACGAAATTCTCAGCCAATCATTTTAATTAGAGGTTTTGGTCAGTTGGATGTTTCCGACGATAAAAAAGATGCATATCAAGGTTTTAATGATGGTAGCGTTTACTTGCATAAGCAAGGCGAAAATTATATCTATGAAGGGTTTATTTTACGGTTTTTGAAATCAAATTGGAAGTATAAAGATGCAACAAATGTAGTAAATTACTATGGTAAAGAGATAAATCAAGAGCCGGTACTTCCTCGCAAATTGCTGAATTTGGAAAACATGGTAAATCAAGGAGTTTCTCTATCTCCAACGTTGCAAAATCTCGAAACTAAAAATGTTATTAATAACTTCAAGCGTTTACAGACAGAAAAATTTTTTTCGGGGGATAAAATTGTTATTGACCCAGCAATGGCTTTACACTTACTAGAATCAGTAGAAAACGTTTGTCAAACGATTTGGGTGTTTCGCTACTATGATTTGAATGATCGAACATTTAAAACCTATGGTAAGGCGCTGGTGCGATTAATTGAATTTATTCGAGAATTGGCACATATTAACAATAATGAAAAGCCGAAAGTAAATATTATTGCTCACTCGATGGGTGGGCTGTTGGTGCGGGAAGCCATACAACGTGTTTACCCTGAAAATAATCAAAAAGCGGAAGATTTCATTAACAAAATTGTGACTCTTGGTACACCACATCAAGGTATTTCATTTCAATTGATAGAGAATTGGATTGGGATTAGTGCAAAAGATGAAATAAAACATTTTCATCCTGGTTTTCAAAATGACCCCAAAAATCAAGCATCTTTCACTAATTTTCATAAATATTTTCCAGTAGAAAGATTACTAACAGTAGTAGGAACGAATTACCGTAGTTATGATAAGCCAGCAGCATCTTTATTAAATCGTTTGTTTTCTGTAACCGATGAATATGGAGTCAATTACAATCGTAGCGACGGTTTAGTTAAACAAGCTTATGCTCAAATACCTGGAGTTCCTAGAACATTTATTCATAAAAGTCACAGTGGTAAAGACTCGCTGGTAACTTCAAGAGAAGCATTTGAAATTGCCACACGTTTCTTTTTTGGTAACTTGCGATCGCGATTGCGTTTTGTTAGGGGTAAGGTAACTCGCGGTAAAGATTTATTTGGCAAAAGTGAGTTTTTTATGGGGGTTTGTATTAAACCTCGTGGTGTGGATTTTGAGCTATTTCATCAAAGTAAAGAAGCAGAAAATTGTTATGGTCCTTTCAGTAAAACTGATTTGGATAATAGTGTTAATTTTCAAGAAAATAACCAAGAACTTGCTTTTGATTGGGCTGACGATAACAAGTTAATTTGGGAAGGTTATTTGGATACTATATCTATTTTGGCAGATGAAAGTATCACTCAAAAAGATATGGTAATACGGCTTGATTTTTATGTCGGAGAAAGAGATTTACTCGGTATCGGTTTTTCCGATAATGTAGTTTTTCACAAACAATATTACATTCGGGCTTTGTTACCAACAGAAAATCAACAGTTACAGCTTTTCTTACATAACGATGAAAGGTTTGCCGATAATGATAACGGAATACCAATGGAATTTAAAAATGGTGGTTGGGAGTTTGAAATTCGTGGTACTGGTTTTTTTAGTACTTTCCAAATAGAAGTTGATGTCGTTCCTGAAATGGGAGAAGCAAAGATATTTTCCATGGAATAAATAAAGTTTTAATGAAGTCGGGTTTTTACGATAAATATCTGTCACACAACACAACTATCATAAAAATCCGAATTTTCACGGAAATTCACGTTGATAAAATCCGGAATTAATTAGATGAATAGTGAGGTTATTAATGCCAAATACAAACAAGGATATACAAGTAAATGAAATTGCATTCTAACTTACAAAAACTTGCTCTTATTTCCCTACCAATTTTGGGTATTGTCGCTTCAGCAAATTTAGCTCATGCTAACTCTTATCAAATAGCTCAAAACGTCAATTGTAATAATCCTCAGACGACTTTGGAAATGAGAGTTTGTGCTGGTAGAAGTTATGAAGCAGCAGATAAAAAACTTAATCAAGTTTATCGACAATTGAAACCAAAATTAAATGCTAAGCAGCAGAAAAGATTAGTTGATGCTCAAATTGCTTGGATTCAGTTTAGAGATAAAAGTTGTGCTTTTGAAGCTGGTGAAGCAGAGGGAGGAACTTTAGAACCAGTTCTTAAACTTAGTTGTTTGACTGATGTTACCCAACAGCGAGTTAAAGATTTGGAAAGATATTTGAAAATAGTTAATAATCGGTAAAAATAAGTTTGATTGTAAGGAAAATGGGAATTATTCGGTAGCTCAACCTTGTAAAATAAACTTAAATCTATATTTCTAAGAGAATAAATATAATTGTCGAGAATCTGTTTTGGTTTTCATTTGTCTCTTTCCTCTTGCGGATTCCCATTCTTCCAATTTACCATCAGCTAAATCGTTTAATCGTTTAACTGTTCCCAAAGTATCACCAATTTCTGTACCTAACCAATATCTTTGCAGCTTTTGAGCAGCATAAAATGTAGTACCAGAACCACTACTTACTACTTACTACTCCCTTACCCCACCCCGCATTTTTGGCTTGCTCAAGTACTAGTAGCTTAATCCCAATCTCAATCATCCTCATACTCAGCCCAAGAATTCGCCGTTTCGGATACCGCAACTTTGATTTTTACACCTTCTGGTAATTTCTTTTTGGTTTCATCGTATATATATTTAGCAATCATCTCGGCTGTGGTTTCATATTCTGGAGGCATTACTTCGTTGAGAATACAATGATCCAATCCTCCTTTGGTGACATCTTTTTTAGCCCAACGTAAACTTCTAAAGTCGGCAACCATTACCGGATGAGGACAATATTCTGAGGAGTGTAATTTAGTGCTGATGGCTTCGATTCGCACTGTATAGGTATGCCCGTGCATTCGACCACAAGGGCCATTATAATCTTTGATGTAATGGGCGCTATCAAAGGTAAATTCGGTAACAAGTTTCCACTTGGGCATCTTAAATAGTACTTTGTCGCTGGTAGTTGTTGGGTGATGACAAGGAGTGATGTACCTACGTTGCTATTTTATCTTATTCAAACTGTTGCGGTTGATGGATTTGTCAATACCTGATATTTTACTGCTATTTTAATTCTCGATACAAATTGCAGTTTATGGAGACGTTGCAGTGCAACGTCTCTACATTATTGATTTGTATCAGCTTTAATTGAAACGATATTACAAGTCCTATAGGATTGCTATATGAATTTGTAATTAACTAAACTGTGCAATTTCTATAGTTTTCAACTTGCAAAATATGTCAGCTATTTGACAATTATTTTCTGCTCAAATTATCCGGAACCCTCAAATAGCTGTATGTAGTTATAGGTGTTCTAAAGAGTTGGAAATGCATAAGTTATTAAATCCGATCCTATTTATATATAGAACAGGATTTAAAACTAACTATAAAATGAGGTAAAAATCATGACAAGCTTTACTCAATTCAAATCCGAAAATGACTTTCTTTTCCCAGTTCGTCAATGGCTGGATTCACAAGAAGTTAAAAATTCTAAATTAGCTCACTTTCTGTGCAAACTCATTCCTGCACAATGTCCTTTTGAACGCGATATAGTAGTTTTTGGTCGTAAGTTATTTCACATTCCTCCAATGTGTAAATTAAATCCTCTTTACGAGCAAGTTGTGACTTTGCGCTTTAAAGCTTTATGCTATCTTGCTGATGAATGTGGTGAAGATATTACTGCTTATTGCTAAGAACAAATTGGTAATTTTACGCTTATTGTTGTTCCTTCTTCTGAGGAAGATTTAATCAACAATTCACCATTATGAGATTCTACTATGCGTTTAACTATTGCTAGTCCTAATCCAGTTCCAGAGGATTTTGTCGAGTAAAAAAGCTGAGTTAATTTTGGCAAAATCTCTGGGGGGATGGGTTCTCCACCGTTGCAAATGTTAATCAATACTTGCTCTTTAAGATTGTTTTCAAGTTGAATTTTGACGGTTTCTCCCACGCTTATAGCTTCACAAGCGTTACGGACAAGATTAATCATTATTTGTTTAAGTTTATCTTTATCTCCCATTACTTTTAACTGAGTTGATGGGGGATAGTTTTTTAGTTCAAAATCTATTTGACGTTGGTTTGAAAAAGGCATCATTCGCAATGATTCCAACGTTTCTGTGAGAAATTCATTAATATCAATTGTTTGTCGCTGTAAATGCTGAGGTTTTGCATAAAGTAAAATTTCTTTTAATAATCTTTCTAATCTATCTGCTTCTTCTAATGCTAAAGATAACCGTATTTGAGAAGCTTCTGATTTATCAATTTTATTAAAGTAATTCAAACCCATTTTCATGGTAGTAAAAGGATTGCGAATTTCGTGAATAATCCTGGAAGCAAATTCCCCAATTGCCGCTAAACGTTCCGTTTCTAGAAGTTTTGCTTGTGCTGCTTTTAATTCTTCGGTTCTGCGAGCAACTTCAGCTTCTAATATTTGATTAAATTTGCATTGTTGTTGATAAAGTTGATAATTATCAATTGCTGTTGCTGCACGTTCGGCAAATAATTCCACAATTGTAACTTCTTCTAAATTATATTTGCGGGGTTGTTGATGAAACGAACAAATGGTACCAATAACTTGTCCTTGGGAAGTGCGTAACGGAACTCCTAAATAAGAACGATATCCTTCGGGAACTTTACCATATTGTCTAGAGGTATTGGTATCTTCCACTGTCAGGCTTTTTCCTGTTTCTACTACCGTTCCAGTTACAACATCATGCAATGAATAAATAGTTTCATAATCATCTAGCTCTATACTGCTAGCAAGAATTTTGTCAAAATCTTTTTGACAAAGGGTGATTACAGACCAATCTATAGTAATTAATTTACTCACAGCGATGGTAATTTCTTGTAAAAATTCCTTTAATTCTCCATTGCGATAGCTCAGAGATGATAAAACTTCTAAAGTTCGCTGTTTTTGTTGTGAATTTTGTGATTCTAATAGCATCGATTTTTATTCAATAAGGGGAAATTTTGATTTAATTTTTATTTACTGATAAATAAGATATTTTTTTTAACTTTACTTTGATGGCTAATATTTTTTTTATAATAAATATCAAGAATATACAATATTTTCTTTAAAGCTCCAAATTAATATTAAGAAATTTTATGTCAATTATTGAATAAATCATGATATACCCATAGAATCAAGGCAAAAGGCAGTTTTATATATTTCAAATAAGATAAGTAAATTTTATGAAAGCACATATTTTACTGGTAGAAGACGAGGTAAAACTGGCTAAATTTGTAGAATTAGAGTTGGGTTTTGAAGGCTATCAAGTCAGCGTCGCAAATGATGGATTAACCGGATTAACGATGGCACGGGAATCTCAACCTGACTTAATACTTTTAGACTGGATGCTACCCGGCATGACTGGTTTAGAAATTTGCCGACGCTTACGAAGCACTGGGAATAAAGTACCGATAATTTTGTTAACTGCTAAAGATGAAGTTAGCGATCGCGTTGCAGGTTTGGATGCTGGTGCGGATGATTATGTAGTAAAACCGTTCAGTGTGGAAGAACTATTGGCGAGAGTACGCGCCCGTATTCGTAGAACATCTGAAGAAAGTAGCGAAAATATTTTACAGTTTGAAGATTTAAAATTAAACCGCAGTGCCAGGGAAGTTTACCGAAATTCGCGATTGATTGATTTGACAGCCAAGGAATTTGATTTACTCGAATATTTACTTTCTCATCCCCGACAAGTCATAACTCGCGATCGCATTCTTGAAGAAGTCTGGGGTTATGATTTCATGGGGGATTCCAACATTATTGAGGTTTACGTGCGTTACCTACGATTGAAACTGGAAGCGAATCAGGAAAAGCGGCTGATTCAAACGGTACGTGGTGTTGGTTATGTTTTGCGAGAATGAATCAAAAAATTTAACATTATCCAAGCTGACTCTCAGGAAAAACTCATCTAGCAAAAGATAAATCATATTTAAATAAATATATAAAGAATCTACTCCCAGATTTTTGTCAGCCTTGTAGAATCAATAGTGGTACAGGTGAATAACCTGCTACCGCTTTTTTCAATTGAATTTATTTTCAGTGAAAATTCGTCCAACTGAAAGTTATTGAGATTAATATCTATCTAGTTTTTTTCAATAACAGGACAATCCAAAATCATCAATCTAAAATCTAAAATCTAAAATCGAATGACTTACTTAGAAACAGCAGCCCAATTTTACAGTGAAGTAGCCCAAAGTCCGGAAATTGGTCTTTGTTGCGTCCAAACTACCCCCATGCAGTTACCAGGTTTGCATATTCCTCTGAAGATGCAGGAAATGAATTACGGTTGTGGTACCACCGTTCACGCTAACGAACTCGGTAACGAACCAACGGTGCTGTATGTAGGGGTTGGCGGTGGTTTAGAAGCTTTGCAATTCGCTTACTTCTCCCGTCATGCGGGTGCGGTAATTGCGGTAGATCCAGTTGCAGATATGCGCGAAGCTGCAAAGCAAAATTTAGAAGTTGCAGCAACAGAGAATCCTTGGTTTGATGTCAGCTTTGTTGAAATTCGTGAAGGTGACGCTTTTAATTTACCAGTTGCTGATAGTTCCGTTGATATTGTGGCACAAAACTGTCTTTTTAATATCTTTGAACCCGAAGATTTAACTCGTGCTTTAAAAGAAGCATATCGTGTATTAAAACCGGGTGGACGTTTGCAAATGAGTGATCCGATTGCGACTCGTCCGATACCGGAACATTTAAAAAAAGATGAGCGTTTGCGAGCCATGTGTTTATCTGGTGCGTTGACTTATGAAGAGTATATTCAACGTATTATTAATGTTGGTTTTGGACAAGTTGAAATTCGCGCTCGTCGTCCTTATCGTCTACTGGAAGCTACTACTTATAATTTAAAAGAAAATCTACTTTTAGAAAGTCTGGATTCAGTAGCTTTTAAAGTCGAAATACCCGAAGATGGAGCTTGTCTTTTTACTGGTAAAACAGCAATATATGCAGGTTCAGAACCATTTTTTGATGATAATAAAGGGCATATTTTACAGCGAGGAATTCCGGCGGCTGTATGTGATAAAACTGCAAAAAACTTAGCGGATGCCTTACCAGAAAAAGTGATTGTCACCGATTCAACTTGGTATTATGACGGCGGCGGATGCTGCTAATAAAAGTTAGGAGTTAGGAGTTAGGAGTTAGGAGTTATGAAACCTTTGATATGCAGACCTTAAACCTTTGACCTTAAACCTTAGACCTTTGACCTTAAACCTTTGACCTTTGACCTTAAACCTTTGACCTTCAACCTGAAACCTTTGACCTTTAAAATTATGATCCAAACTATAGTAACACCTTTCAAACGTAAACTAAATTATTCTTTGAGCAAAAAGCAAATTAACGTTTTACAAATCAATTTAGGTAAGCGTTGTAATCTCGCTTGTATTCACTGTCATGTAGAAGCCGGACCAAAAAGAACTGAAGAACTTTCTCCGGAAATTTGCGAACAGTTAATAGAAGTAATTAACAGATTTCCTGAGATTAAAATTGTAGACTTAACTGGTGGCGCACCGGAAATGAATTATGGTTTTAAACCACTTGTAGAAGCTGCAATAAAAAATGGGAAACAGGTAATTGTTCGCTCCAATTTAACGATTTATTTTGTAGATGGATTTGCCGATATTCCCAAATATTTTGCTGATAATAAAATTAGGGTTGTTGCTTCTTTACCGTGTTATTTAGCTGATAATGTTGACAAAATGCGCGGTAATGGTGTTTTTGATGCTTCGGTTAAAGCTTTACAATGGTTAAATAAACTTGGTTATGGAAAAGCAGCAGATTTAATTCTGGATTTAGTTTATAATCCCCAATTACCGACAAACGAAAAATTTACTTTAACTCCCAATCAAGTTAAGTTGGAACAGGATTATAAACAGTTCTTGCAAGATAATTTTGATGTTGTATTTAACAACTTGTTTGCTATTACTAATTTACCAGTTGGTAGAACTAAATTTTATTTAGAAAGAAGAAAATTATATCAGCCTTACTTGCATTTTCTAGAATCCAATTTTAACCCTGTTACTGTTGAAAATTTGATGTGTCGTGATGAACTTTCGATTGATTACCTCGGTAATGTGTATGATTGCGATTTTAATCAGATGATGAATATACCCGCAACAACTCGTAACGGGGAAACTATTACAGTCGCAAAGTTGCTGGAAGCTGGTAATTTAAACTTAATTGGCGAAGTGCAAACTGCTAACTATTGTTATGGTTGTACTGCTGGTAGCGGTTCAAGTTGTGGTGGTGCTTTGTTATAGATTGGTAATTGCCGATAAATGCACAATTGCTCAACAAAATCATCTCGTTACCAAATTTGTTACCAGCGAACTATTAGCGCCTGCTAACTATAGACTTAACATTAAAGCAAGTCTCCTTACACCATATTACTTAAAACCGTAGACCTCCCTGAACTATCCTACGGTTTTTATTTTTTTATAGACTTTTACCCTAAAAAGCCTACTTCTGCTTACATCGAATCATAAAAAGTATGTACAAAAAACTTTGCGTTCCTCTGCGCTTACCTCCGCGTCACTTTGCGTTTAAAAATGTATAATTCCCATACAAACGGATTTGATATTAGTCGTGGAATTAATGTTAATTTAATCAAAAAATCTTGTTACAAAAATTGATACGCAAACATTTGCACAGCAACTTGCTGGTTATAATGAGATTAAAGTTAAGTTCCTCACACTATTAGAAAGCCGTGAAACCTTGTTTTTCATGGCTTTTTTATTTTTTAGAGCAATTATATCCGTTCCCAAACCAATTCAAATTTGGGCGTATCATCACTTTTACTTGGTGGGGTTTTTAAAGTAACTCGATTTCCATGTAATGTAAAAGTTCTAGTTAAACTCTTACCTACACGATTGGGAATTGATGCGATTTCGACATGATGAATAACAGTATTACCATCAAGGGTATAACTTCCAGCATAGGAATTGAAACTAGAAAACGCTTGCGATCGCTCTTCAATTGGTACTGAATGTATAGCAGTAGTCAGGGGTGAAGCTGAATTACCGCTTAATAATGGACGCTCGCTTTTTGAGAATATCACCATGATTTTACCTTCTGGGGTATAGGTGATGTAGCCAATCGGGTTAATTCCAAATGCTTCCTTATCAATCTTTCCGTCGGGAAATATAGCCGTGATTGAGATTAGTTTCCAAGTTCCAAGTAGTGGGTTATTTTGAGAAAAATTAGACATTATTTATTAAACAAATTTCCTTCATTCCGACGACGATTAATTAAACCCGGTAATTTTTTACCGTCAGCATGAACCCAACGATTTAGTTCAGTTGGTACAGCGCGATAATCTCCGTTATTTAATTTAGCCAATAATGTAGACGATGCAAATTGTGTTTCTCCAATATTAAATATAAAACTTACAAGCGCGTCAAATTGATTTTGATTCAGCGGTACTTTCACAAGTTTATTAACAGTTTGTTCGGCTTGGATTACATCACTACGTAAAATTTCCATCGCTCGTTCTTTGGTAATTCCACATTTAAATTCTTCCGGTTCTTTGCCACATATCGGTCCGTGGTGTACCAAATGACCGACACCTATTGTGGCATGATTGGCTGGGTCATTGTAAAGATGTAGAATTATTCCTTCATGGTCTGCAATAAATTTTAAACCTTCATTACTAGTTTTTTTCTTGTTTGAATTAGCCTTAATATTGGGTTCGGAAGTAATATTAGTATTTTCTAACGGTAAATAAACAACTTGACCAATTTGTAACCGTCGCGCTTCAGGTTCAGTAAAGCATTCTCCCGTATCTTTAGTTATTTCTCGCCAACGGTTGGCATTACCTAAATAACGTTGTGCGATTCCGCTTAAGGTGTCGCCACCTTTGATAATGTAAGAATTACGGTTGTTCATTCCTCTAATAATTTCTTCAGCAACACACAATTATCATTTTATCAACCTCTTTACATACAACAAAATGGAGAAAGCCTGTTTATTACAAGAATGCAGCTTTCTCCATTTTTCTAGTTTTTAGATTTTAATTCCCTGAAAAAATCAGTGGTAATTAAGCAAAAGTAACAGTGTTGTTGCTGCCTTGATTAACAATATCATCAGCAGTCAAACCTGTACTGCTAAGTATATCGATAGTATTGCCAGTACCAGTGATTATGATTGCTCCGTTTTCATTACCCTCGAAGGTAGTACCTTCGCCAATTTGGATGCGATTCTCATCACCAGCAAGTTCTAATCCCCATTCACCGTTATTGATGATCTCTGTACCGAATAACCCTACAGTGTTTCCGTTACCAAGAATTTCAATACCGTCTTCAGCATTGCGGAAGATTTTAGAGTCATTGATGGTTAGTTCGTTCATCTCTCCAGTGTAGTCAAATGAGAAACCACTAGAACCATTATCTAGCATGAAACTATCTCTGATAGTAATAGTGTTAGCATCACCATCAACTTCAAAACCTTGCTCTGCGTTGTCGAAAGTTTCTACATCGTCCCAGGTGATAGTGTTGTTTTCACCAAAGACATCAAATCCATCATCACCGTTGTTACGGAATGCACTCTCGATTACTTCAATAGTGTTTTCCGTTCCTCGGAAGTCGATATCGAAACCATCTTCTTTGTTTCCACCAAAAACGCTTCTATCTTGAATGGTAACTGTGTTATTACGTCCATCAATCTCGAAACCCTCTTCAGTATTACCATCCGAGGATACGTTATTTAAAGTGATGGTGTTGTCAGAACCCTCGATATCAAAACCATCATCACCGTTATTGCGGAATGTGGTTGTATTTAAGGTGATTTCGTTACCAACAGCGGTAATGTCATCACCAAAGCCGTCTCCACCATTATCAGAAAAGTTACCGTTGCTGCCGGTAATTGTGTTATTGCTACCATCAATTTCTAGACCATCCTCAACGTTACCAGTTGAAGAGGCTCTCTCTAAAGTAAAGGTATTGTCATTACCAAAGATATCGATACCATCATCTTTGTTGTCAAAGAATGCAGAGTCTTTGATGTCGAAATTATTACCTAAGCCTGTGCGAGGAATCACCAAACCGTCTTGGTTTGCTTCAAATTCGCTGGTATCGATGTTAAAAGTGTTATTTGTACCATCAACACCCAAACCTCCTGCTTCGTTGAAGCTTGCTTCTACTCGAAATAAATCGACAGTATTATTTTCACCAAAAACATCTATTCCATCATCACCGTTGAGGTTGAAAGAAGATTGGTTTGCTGTGACTGAAACATCGCTGACACCACCCCGAATTTCAAAACCATCATCTCCGTTGCTTGTGGATTCAACCTGTTCAAGCCCAACATTAACACCATCTTCTACAACTGCAATACCATCAGAGTCAAAGTTTCTGAAGGTTTCGTTCTCTACAACGATATCCTCTTCAACTATTAGTCCGACTCCTTCAAAGTCAGCTACCTCATCAGCAGGTGGAGTCGCACCAGAAGTGTCATCCATGTCGTTAGAGTCACTCATGTCACTAGTATCATCCATGTTCATGCCATTGGTGTCACTAGTATCATCCATGTTCATTTCATTGGTTTCACTAGTATCATTCATGTTCATGTCGTTCATTTCATCCATGATTAATTCTTCCCTGGGATTTTTTTAAGTTTTAGTAACATGAGCTAAGCCTAAATAATCACTCCAAAATTGCAACAAGTTCTCAGCTACTAATCTCTCGATTCGCCGATATACTTGCTTGTAAACAAGGAAAAGTTATGTAGAAAATGTAGCCTAATTAACGAAAACTTTCGGCAAAATGCGCTAAATTATCTAATAAGGTAAATTCAACACAATTACCTGCGATTTCAGGCTTTGATTGACACAACCCGTAAGTTAAGAATTTTTACTTAGCTCAAGTTAATTTAATAGTGACAACCCAAAATTATCTTTTATTTATTGGTAGTTTAAAAGTTAATTATTATTAGATTAATAGGAACATAATCTTTGTTTTTATCTAAATAGTTTCCACTGTCAGATTTTTTTTTAATATTCTTAAGGTCGATGCACTCTCCGAAGGTAGTCCGAATTATAGTCAGCTTACAGTTGATAAATTCACTATCTTATACGCTACAGTAATTTCAAGAGCGTGCATCGAATCCCCACACTTAAATTGAACAAATTGCGATCGCAACTTTTGACTACACATACTACAATCTAGTCGTAAACGTTGACCTGTGATTTCTAATGTTCGGAGTAGTACATAAGCGCTACTCCGAACATTACAAGTTAAATTGTTAGAGTGAACTAATAAGGAAAGCTACCAGCGTCAATTGGTAGCAGTGAGGAACACTTACCCGTTATTTGGGTCAATCTCAATTTTTGATTTGGCTGATTGCAACCGAGATAAGGCAAGGTCTACTTCTTTTTGGATTTCCGGCTGCTGATTTTTAGGTATAGAAGTATCAGCAATCATGTCTGTCACTTGTTCGCTAATTAAAAGAAGTGCTTTTAATAGCTGCAAAATATCTTTAATCTTCATTGTTTTTTTTCTAACCTTTCCAAAATCAATAAAATAGAATCTATACGAGCGGCGTTATCTTGCACCATTTGCTTGGTTTCATGAATACAGATAAATTCTCTTTTTCTGCTTGCCAATATTTCTTTCTTGAAATTTTGAAATTCCCCAAGATTTTCAAGGGTGATCTGTGTATTTCGTTGCAATAAAGTTAAAAGCACTGGAATAAGTGCATCTAGGAGTAATCGTAAAAAGGATATCCAGTCCATGTACAAATCCTATTGAGTCGAAAATTCAGTAATTCCTATTACTGTTTGACGGATACTATAAGCCCAATACTCCCCAAAATACATCCCAGAGATCGATTCTTCTAATACGTGGCGTTGATTGCTTTTGATTTCATCAAGTAATATAACCGGGTCATTATTTTGATCGAATTCTGTTGCAAGAATTACCGGGTCATTGATGGTTCTAAAAATTAACTGCACTCGTTGAGAATTTACATCTAAAATCTTTACAGGTGTAGACGCTGGCAACGTTATTTTTTTAGAACTAGGAATTAAAGCACGTAAATAACTCTGAGTATTCATGATTTTTTGGATTGAAATATTAGTTTTACCTAAATAGTAATTAGGATAAAACTTTAATTGAAATCTCCCTTTTTTTGGGAATTCAAACAGTTGTGTCCCAAATCTAATTATTTGTGAACTAGCTGTTAATTTATTGGGATAATCAATTAGTATTTGGTTAATTGTTCCACTACTTCTGTAATTTCTACTAGGATTTGCTTGTAGTGAAATTATTAAGCTTGAATCGTTCTTATCAAAGAGATAAGGGATAATAATAGACTCAACTGGTTTCAAGTCGAGCCTATATTGTGTTTTGAAAACTAATTTAGTTTTCATTTGTTAAGGTTTAGCACCTTTTTTAGCACCAATAGGGTATTGTCTTCCATTCACTGAGGTAAAGCTTTCCGGAACTTTTGTTGCTTTTTGTAAAAAAGCTTTTATCTCGGTGATGGTTGCACCTCCAGGAACTGGTATTCGGACTGCTTTATTCTTATCGCCACTTTTTACATATAACTTTATGCTTCCGGCTCCACTAGACCCACGTACTGCTAAGGTTGCTTTATTCTTAGTAACTACTTGAGCGTTTGGCACAACCTTAAATCCAAAGAACTCGGCTGTAGACTTGAGCATATATACATAACGGGCGCTACCTTTTGTCGTTGCTTGTTTTCCGCGACCCGTTCTTTTGACATCCCCAAATAAAACTGTTACTCTTGGCCCTAACGGCTTTCCTTTATTTGCCATTTTATTTGTTTAGGTAATTAGATTACAGATAATCAATAGCAATAACGGTTACAGCACCGTCAGTTTCCGAGCGAGAAGTGAAAGGCAAGTTTGCACTAATAACCGCGCTGCCAGTTTCCAAGTCAAACTGAACCTGCACGTTGTCCGGTTGGTTTTCTGCCGGAGTAATTGATTTTTCGGTGTTGCTTAAAAGTGTAGCGATTTCTACCATTGCTTCAGGTAAAGTGTCTGAAGTCATATCACCATCAAGAACAAAAGCACCATAAGTAGCACCTAAGTAGTTAACAGCAGTTAATTGAATAACACCATCAGCGCCTACAGTTGCAGTAACAGGAATCGTTGCAGCTACAGCAATTGTTCCGGTATCAAACGAAACGGTCGTAGAGATATTTCTTTGAGGTGGTAATCCAGGGTTAGCACCATTACGTGCATTTTCTGCTGCATCCAAAGCGCGGCAGATTTCAAAAAAAGCTGCGGGAATATTTGTACTTTTAACTAATCCTGAAACTCCGGGGTCAAATACGCTCATTAGTGCCTCGTTATACTTAATATAATATCCGTATTTGTATTCGAGCGTAGCCGGAAAACTGTTTTGTGCAAAGGGTGTAAGTGAAGTTGTACTCTTTGGGGCTACGGTCGAAGAGTTTAAGTCAACACCTTGCCTTACTAGTCCTGTTACGTATAAAGACCCATTTCTCGTTATGGTATTGCTAGAGCCTTGTAAAAAAAAATCCTGTATTTCTCTAGGAGACTGGTCTAATACTTTTTGCCAATCAAATTCAGCAATTCTCCCGCTTGGAGTTACAAAATTTTCTTTATTAGCAGGAATAAATTGATTGGGTCGTGTAGCTTTAGTAATTGGACTTTTGGGAAGAAATATATACCAATTTTTTTTGTATTTATAAGCAATAACAAGCTTCTTTTTTAATAGTCTTTTTAGGTACTTAATTAGGAAAGATTCTGAGTAAAATTTAATTATTCTTTTAAAGTCTTTAAGCTTAATTGCAAGTCTTCCTTGGATAGAATGCAGTTCAATTAATTCTGCTATCATTTCTTTTTCTCCCAAAGCTTGATTGACCACTCAGGAGCAACATCTTGCTGACCTTTAGGGAAATAGCTGCAACGAACTGGAACCACATTAGCCGACTTGTAAACCTTGTTTCGCTCTCCTATTCGGGGCGGTTGAATGCCTTTTAAAAACTTTGCATCAACAAAATTTTTTAATGAATTAATTACTCGTATCACTTCTGATTTACTAGAAGCATTGATAATAATTTTTGAATTGTCTGTAAGAACTAAAACACCTTCAGTATTTCCTTTCTTATATTTAGGAAAATCAGGTTTAAAGGTTTTTTGCTTATTGTAATGGGGTAGCGAAACGCTCCAACGACTTCTACCTAATTTTCCATTTGTCTCTTCTGCATATTGAATAACTAGTTGTGGCCGCTGAAAAACTCGAGCCTGCCACCATTCCGGAACTGCTAATGTAGGTTCAAGATTTTTTAACAAGCATAATTCTTCGTTTGTTTTTGCAATTTCCTGAAAGTTATATTGCACTTTTAGTGTTTCTGAGCCGCTCGAAGTCGATAATACTTTTACTTTTTTTGTTTCTCGCTTTGGTTTGTATTCACCGTTTTGTAATTCACAAGTAATAATCGGAACTTCAACATTTAACCAATTGATTTTATTTTGATCAAGTTTCTCTTCTATACCCGCAAGGCATGGGTCACTGTTGCAATTAGACATGGGTGGTGGTGCAGGTGTAGGAGTAGGTGCTGGTGTTGGATTAGGGTTTGGATTTGGTGCAGGTGTAGGAGTAGGTGCTGGTGTCGGGTTTGGATTTGGCGTTGGTGCCGGAGTAGGTGCAGGTGTCGGTCCAAATGTAGGATTTGGATCTGGTGCAGGGTTTGGGTTGGGGGTAGGACTAGGAGTGGGGTTTGGATTTGGAGTAGGGCTAGGAGTGGGGTTTGGGTTAGGAGTAGGGCTAGGAGTGGGGTTTGGGTTAGGAGTAGGACTAGGAGTGGGGTTTGGATTTGGAGTAGGACTAGGAGTGGGGTTTGGATTTGGAGTAGGGCTAGGAGTGGGGTTTGGATTTGGAGTAGGGC
>NZ_JADEWL010000292.1 GCF_015207665.1 Plectonema cf. radiosum LEGE 06105 | reverse complement strand
CCCCAATATGACAAAAATGATGCAATAATAAGCGCGTGTTATTAATGGGCTGGTAAAGACAATATCTTGTCTGGAGTCACTTAAGCGTGATAATAAAATTACACATTGCTTTTTTATTAGACTAAAGGTAATACAAGCTAGGAACAGTATTATTTAAAGTAAATTTCCCTATTGCTGTATAAGGAGCATAAATGGAATCATCAATTATTGCTATAGCTTTAGCGCTTATAGGTTATTCATTAGGATCGACAAAGATTATCAATCAAGGTAATGAAGCTTTAGTAGAGCGCTTGGGTCAGTATCATCGTAAATTAAGACCTGGAATAAACTTTATCGTTCCCCTGATCGATCAAATTGTGATGGAAGATACCACACGGGAACAGATACTGGATATAAAACCCCAAAATGTAATTACTAAAGATAATATCTACCTAGAAATTGATGCGATTGTGTATTGGCGCATCAAAGATATGGAGAAAAGCTTCTACCAAATTGATGATTTAGCACAAGGTTTAAATCAAATTACTACAACTTCTCTGCGGGAAATAATTGCTCAAAATACTTTAGAAGAAACTAATGTTTCTAGAGTAGATATGGATAGAGAATTATTGGATCGATTGAATGAGAAAACCATAGATTGGGGAGTTGAGATTATTCGCTTAGATATTCAATCAATTACACCTCCTGAAAGTGTACGCAGATCAATGGAAGATCAACGTGCTGCTGAAATCAAAAGCCGTGCTGCAATTTTGGAAGCTGAAGGTGAACGTCAAGCTGCAATCAAGAAAGCTGAAGGTACTAGTACTAGTATGCAGATTCTTTCTGAAGCTTTGCGTAGCGTTCCTGAAAACAAGGAAATTCTCCGATATTTAGTTGCTCAAGATTACATCAACGCTAGTTACAAATTAGGTGAAAGTCCTAATTCCAAAGTTGTGTTTGTAGACCCCGGTTCAGGTAAAAATGATATTATCGAGCAAATAACTGCTGAGACAGTAGCCGAACATACTGCAAGAAGACTAAGAACTGATGATGGCAATGGTGCTGAATCCTAAGCTAAAACTTCGACTTTATCAAGGAAGTCAACATGAAAAATTTTTTTCATCGCCATGAATGTAAGGGTTTTTCTCACTACTGACAAGTCAGTGAATTAATTTGGGAAATTTGTAAAGATTTGAATCAGCGTTGAGACTTTACTGAATTTCCCATTTTTATTTGTTTTGATTTGATCGCCAAATAGCGTCGGCAACCATTGAAACATCCCGTATTTGTTCAACATCGTGAATTCGTAATATATCGGCACCATTAAAAATGGCCGCACAACAAGCCGCAGCCGTTCCCCAAACTCTAGCTTTAGGATCTGGCTGGTTGAGAATTTTGCCAATAAAGCTTTTACGAGATGGTCCAATTAAAATCGGACAGTTAAGTTTTGTTAATTCTGTTAAGCGGCGAAAAATTTCTAAATTTTGTTGTAAATTTTTAGCAAAGCCAATACCGGGATCGATAATAATTTTTTCTCTTTTTATTCCCGCAGTCGTTGCTGCGGTTATTTGTTGGCATAAAAAATCCGAGATTTCTTCTATTACATCTTGATAGTCGGTCATTTGCTGCATTGTCTGCGGGTTTCCTCGGGTATGCATTAACACAATAGGCACACTTAACTGGGCAACTATAGAAAACATCGACGGGTCAAAAGTGCCGCCAGAAATATCGTTAACCATATTGGCACCAGCATCAACAGCAGCTTTGGCAACAATTGAAGAAGTGGTATCTACGGAAATTGGAATGTCAATTTTTGAGCGTA
Source organism: Plectonema cf. radiosum LEGE 06105 (assembly GCF_015207665.1). GTDB lineage: Bacteria > Cyanobacteriota > Cyanobacteriia > Cyanobacteriales > Nostocaceae > Rivularia > Rivularia radiosa_A. The sequence continues at coordinate 274 of NZ_JADEWL010000292.1, read as the reverse complement.
TGACCTGCAATACTGATAACACCCGTTCAAGTTCTGACTCTACAGATATTTGTTCTGCACCCGGTCGAGTAGATTGTCCCCCCACGTCAATGATATCCGCACCAGCCGCAGCTAAAGCTTGGGCTTGATGTAAGGCGGCATCTGGTCGATTAAACTCACCACCATCGCTAAAACTATCAGGTGTTACATTTAAAACACCCATTAAAAATGTGCGATCGCCCCAGTTGAAGTTAAGCATCGGAATTTGTTTTGAATAAAGGATGGGGGGATGGGG
>NZ_JADEWL010000291.1 GCF_015207665.1 Plectonema cf. radiosum LEGE 06105 | reverse complement strand
CCCATCTCCCCATCCCCCCATCCCCATTTAAATTCTGTGATATAATAACTAGGATAATTATTGCCGGGATGTGGCGCAGCTTGGTAGCGCACTTCGTTCGGGACGAAGGGGCCGCTGGTTCGAATCCAGTCATCCCGATTTTTTTAAAGTTACAATTTTGTCGGGACTCCAGAAAATTCGCTCCCGGTTTATCAAATGCCGTTGACTTCCAAACGAAGTTGCTGTACGTTGCTGCGGAGGGGAGAAAGTTACTGAAAGTCAGTTACGTAATTTGGATTCAATGATACGATACCAATTTTTTATGCGTGGTTGAGTAAATCATCCAGCTAATTGGTCAATTTACGTTATTGCTTTTATTCAACGCTAATCGAAATTGATTAGCTTGTAGGATTTATATCGTCTAAAAATAGTCAAGCTGACGTTGAAATAACATCGATTAGTTCTTGTTTCACCAGTCTTAGCTTCGAGTAAAAGTAAGCAATTGAGGTGAGGGGAATTTGCAACAATCACTGATAACAAAGTCTGGGAATTAATGATATTTTTAACCAGTGTTTAACTATAACCGAACTTCTATGAAAAATCAGTTGATATTTATCTTGAAAGTATTGCTTTTTTCTTGGGCTATTTCAGTTTTTATTAAATACGTAGCCCCAAATTTGTCGATTCCGGAAACAGCAACGAACGCTTTGATTATTGTCTTGTTACCTAATCTAATTGTAGCTGCTGTTTTATTATGGCAACTATTCAGAAAACCCAATATTAACTAGAATTACTTAGGTGAGAGTAGTAAAGATTAGTTAGTATCGTAACATTATTGGTAAATAATAGTTGGACTTGAATCAGGAGTTAAAGCGTGAATTTGGGTCAATGGATTGGTTTAATAGCCTTAACAGTCTCCTTGTATATTCTGTGGCAAATCAAAGAAGCAATTTTACTTGTATTTGCCGCAGTTGTTTTAGCTACAACCTTAAATAGATTGGCTCGACGGCTTCAACGGTTGGGGATAAGACGCGGCTTTGCCAAATTTCTGTCAATAGTAATCTTTTTAGTGGGGGTAATTGGTTTTTTCTGGTTAATTGTGCCACCCTTCATAGTGCAGTTTCAGGAATTAAGTAATCAGATTCCTAAAGCTTTGGTACGTCTTAACGCTTGGCTTTTACAATTTAGAGAACGGCTTCCCCCTCAAGTAATTCCTTCTATTCCCGATATAAACAGTCTTTTAGAACAAGCCCAACCATTTATTAATCGTGGTTTAGAAAGTACTTTTCTTTTAGTTTCTGGTTCTTTAGAAGTAATTCTGAAAATTTTATTAGTATTCGTTTTAACAGGGATGTTTCTTGCAGACCCTTTATCTTATCGTAAATTATTTGTGAGATTTTTTCCTTCTTTTTACCGACGTAGAATAGAAGGAATTTTAGACCAATGTGAAGTGTCCTTAGAAGGTTGGATAACGGGTGCTTCCATCGCGATGTTCCTAGTAGGATTTTTGAGCTTACTAGGATTAATGATATTACAGGTACGTTCGGCTTTGGCATTAGGAGTTTTGGCTGGATTTTTAAACTTGATTCCGAATCTAGGTCCTACCTTGAGTGTGTTTCCTGCAATGGCGATCGCACTTTTAGATTCTCCCTGGAAACCACTTGCTGTTTTGGTTTTATACTTTTTTATCCAGCAAGTTGAAAGTAATTTTATTACGCCTATGGTGATGGCGCAACAACTTTCTTTACTACCAGCAGTAACATTAATATCTCAGCTATTTTTCGTGACATTCTTTGGTTTTTTAGGATTATTTTTAGCTTTACCTTTAACTGTAGTAGCCAAAATTTGGATGCAAGAAATAGTAATTAAAGATGTTTTAGATCAATGGAATCTCAAATCAAAAACCCAGGCTGACTGCGTTATTCTTGCCGATAATGTCGAGATAAATACATCAGAAGAATCTGTAAATATTGAGAGCGAACAGTTAATTGTCGATGAAAAAGGTTAAAGATTAAATCCCGCATTTCTCACAAATCTCTGGAAGTTGGAGTTAGGAGTTAGGAGTTAGGAGTTAGGAGTTAATAATGAAGTATTTTCTC
>NZ_JADEWL010000290.1 GCF_015207665.1 Plectonema cf. radiosum LEGE 06105 | reverse complement strand
GGTAGAGGGGGAAGAGGGGGTAGAAATAAAAATTCCTAACTCCTAACTCTTCATTCCTAATTAGTTACTGTTCACTGTTCACTGATTAATAATGATTCCCAACTTTTCTATGATGTACAGCGGTTAAAGTATCAGGTTTGCTGACTTTACCTGCATATACTGTACTGTATACAATCCAATGGTCTCCAGCGTCCATTCTGCTCGCAACTTCGCACTCTACATAGGCTAATGCATCACTGAGTATCGGCGCACCATTTTCCGCTGCTTGGGTTTTTACTCCTTGAAAACGATCTGCACCAGGAAGGAATCGCTTGAGAAAGTGTTTCATTAAGGCTTGATAATTACCTTCTTCGAGAATATTTAAAACGAACTTGTCCCCGACTTGCATCAAGGATTCAATGGCTCGATCTTTCGCTACTGCGATCGACAATCCCAAGGGTTTGAAACTAGCTTGATTCACCCAGGATGCTAACATAGCGCTTTTTACATCACCTCGTTGAGCAGTAATAATATACAAACCACCACTCAATCTTCCTAAAGCTTTATCCAAGTCAGCATCAAGAGACTTCATGTGTTTGATGCTTTGCTCACGGGTTAACAATTGTCCCAAATCGGTTCCCGCTTCTTCGCACTGCTTATAAGTATTCTCAGTGGGTGAAGATTTAATTTTGATGACACCAAAAGCTGGTTTTAAACCCAACTCCCGGAATTTTGTTAATATCGGGTCGATTGGTTCATCATCACCACCACCAGTTTCAAATAATCCTACCGCTTGTTTGTCGTGTACCGAACCTAAAATAGTACTCAAAGCAGTTTGAATCTTTTGATCGGATGCTGGGGGCATTCCGATGACAATTCCAGTAAAGCGGCTTGCTTGTTCTCTTAATTCCTGTAAATCAACATCTTCGCTTAAATCTACCATTTCTACAGCCACTTCGGTTTTAGAAACACCGCTGGCTACTGCTTGAGCAAGTTTATCACTGTTACCGTATTTAGAAACGTAGAAAATACCAACAATTTTCTCAGCCTTAGCTTTATTTTTACTCCAATCGCGGTAGCGTCCAATTAATTCATCTACATTATGAGATAAAAGCGGTCCATGTCCAGTTGCTACCATACCCACAGTTTCCAACTCACCCATGCGTTTGAGAGCAGACATTACAGAACGAGCATTCGGAGCCATCAAACACTCGTAATAATACTTAAATTCCGCACTAATTGCTGTTAAATCTTCATCAAAAGTAGCATCCGAACAATAATGCATCCCAAAAGCATCGCAGGTAAAGAGAATTTGGGTTTTATGATCGTAAGTGAAAATTGTGTCGGGCCAGTGTAAATTAGGAGCAATGACAAATTCAAGCTCGTGTCCATTACCTAAATCAAGGCGATCGCTATTTTTTACGATTTGATTTTTAAAAGGTTGGTGTACCAGATTTTCCAAAAACTGAATCGCAACTTTAGAACCGACAACAGTAACTTCGGGTACCAACTGTAAGAAATCTTTAACTAAACCGCTGTGATCGGGTTCAGTATGACTGATAATTAAATAATCGATTTCCGCTGGATTAATCAGTCCGTTGAGAGTATCAAAATACAGCTTGCGGAACTTTTCGTGAGAAGTATCAACTAAAGCAATTTTTTCACCACGAATGATAAACGAGTTATAGGTAGTGCCATTTTCCAAACCAAACTCGATATCAAATCTATCTCTATCCCAATCCAGAGAGCGAATTGCCGTAGTATCAGCAGCAATTTCAGCAGTCTGCATGGTGAGCTTTTTCTCAGTTTTCTCGGTAACTGCTACCATAATTCCTCTCCTTAATAGCTTTTTAATAACTGAGTATTTATGCGTCTACTTATATTGTGACACGAGTTATTTGTAAATTTTTATTAATATATCTATAGGTTGAGTTTAGAAAGTTTAATCATGTTGGACATTGTTTAATTTTATCAGCGTACCTCAGCGTTAACCTCCGCGCACCTTTGCGTTAAAAAAATGTTATCTAATCCTCCAAAAACCTGGTTAGCATTAACAATCGGCAACTCCCGCTTACACTGGGGTTTATTCAACCAACAAACCCTCACACAAGCCTGGGATACCAACTATCTTCCC
>NZ_JADEWL010000289.1 GCF_015207665.1 Plectonema cf. radiosum LEGE 06105 | reverse complement strand
ACAACAGCCGTAGCTTGCACTTCTTCTTAGCAGCTTGGCCTGTAGTAGGTATTTGGTTTACCGCTTTGGGAGTCAGCACCATGGCTTTCAACTTGAACGGTTTCAACTTCAACCAGTCTGTAATCGACTCTAGTGGTCGTGTAGTCAACACCTGGGCAGATGTATTGAACAGAGCTAACTTGGGTATGGAAGTAATGCACGAGCGTAACGCTCACAACTTCCCCTTGGATTTAGCTGCTGCTGATGCAGCACCTGTTGCAATTAGCGCTCCCGCAATCAACGGTTAATAATTAAATAATAGTGTAGAGACGCAACGGTTCGCGTCTTTACCAAATATAGAAAACGCCTTCCGAGTAATCGGGGGGCGTTTTTTGCTGTAGAATTATAATTATTCAGATAATTTTGGTATAAGCTTTTAAAGCAAACTTTTTTCCAAACAGATAACACAATATTCAATACCTCCCCACATATTATTTGAATTTTTAAAAAAAGAAAAGCCCGCCTTTTGATAAAGTTTCAAAGCTACCGAGTTATCTAATTCCACCATAATAGTTAAGCGGTGAAAATTACGGTTTATTGCTTCAAATTCAACAGCTTGGATGAGACTATAACCGATTCCCTGTCTTCTATAATTCCGATCCACTAGAAGCGATTGTAAGTAAGTAGTAGAATTTCCATCTGCCAATTCAATGTCATCATGTTGAGGAACAAGTTGTACAGTTCCTACAATAGTTGAATTAATTAAAGCTATAAAGATAACCCGCTTTCCTTCTTTGTGTTCCATAACCTCTCTTCGCAGTATATTTTGAATGTAAATATCTGCATCTCGCCATAAAAAAAACTGTTCGATATCTTCAGGATTTATTTTTCTGATTAAAATCATCCATGCTGGAATATAAAATAATTAATAATCTAAATTAATCATCTATTATAAAGCAACGTAAAATATCGGGACTATTACTTGATTTTTGTTAAAGACTCTTCTTTGTTTATTCCCTTGTCCCCTTCTCCCAGTAAGATAAGCAAATAGTCTCAACTAAATCTCAACTAAATGTTATGGAAGGTTTTTGGCAACACGAATGCATCGTAACTAATGGGGTAAACCTGCACTACGTAACCCAAGGAAGTGGTCCTTTAATGTTAATGCTTCACGGTTTCCCGGAGTTTTGGTACTCGTGGAGGCATCAAATTCCAGAATTTGCTTCAAATTTTAAAGTAGTTGCACCCGATTTACGCGGTTATAACGATAGCGAAAAACCTGCATCGCAGTCTGCTTATGTGATGAATGAATTAGTTCGCGATGTAGAAGGTATTATTAGAGGATTGGGATATGAAAAGTGCGTGCTGGTAGCGCACGATTGGGGAGGAGCAATTGCGTGGAATTTTGCTTACGATAATCCAGAGATGGTAGAACGATTAATTATTATGAATTGTCCCCATCTTGCTAAATTCTCGGAAGGTTTACGAACTCCTCAGCAATTATTACGTAGTTGGTATATGTTCTTTTTTCAACTACCTTTAATTCCTGAATTATTTCTCCAAGCTCAAGACTATCAGTTTATTGAAAATGCTTTTAAAGGTATGGCAATTAATAAAAGTGTTTTCAGTAAAGAAGATATTGATGCTTATAAAGACGCTGCTGCTAAACGTGGAGCTTTAACATCAATGATAAATTATTACCGGAATATTTTGAGTTCACCAATGTTTAATCGAAATTGGAGCATTCTGGAAGTTCCAACTTTAATGATTTGGGGAGAAGAGGATACTGCATTAGGAAAAGAATTAACTTATGGTACCGAAGCCTATGTAAAAGACTTCCAAATTAAATATATTCCTAACTGTAGCCACTGGATACAGCAAGAACAGCCACAGTTAGTAAATCAGTATATGCGAGACTTTTTGAGTACTTGATTTCGTTTAATTTATCCCTACTCAGTCTTTTTATTTGCAGCTTTGGGAGAATATGGCTCCAAACAAGATATATAATTGTTCTTGAGCCATCTCCCCGAACTAAAGTTGCGGGGATTCTGGCTAGGAATTAGAATTAACTTTTTGCCCGGACTCCGAGGAGACAGCTATCTGGTTAATTTTTCCTAGCTTGTCAGAGAACCGCTCTGGG